>NZ_DAOQZV010000035.1:0-18940 GCF_035343835.1 Nostocoides sp.
ACATTCGCGACGATCAGCGGCCTACCCGGGGCCAGAGAAGGTGACCACACCTAGGTCACACTCCTCGTCCCCTCGCCGGGCAAGAGTGTCTATATCGGGCTCGGCGAGGAAGACCCCATCAGCAAGGCTCTCATCATGGTGACGTCCATGGAGGCCGTTGCCACGGCGCATGAGCCCGAGGACAAATTCGCGAGCTGCGGCGACGGCCTCAGGGACTTCGAGCGTTGAGGCCAAGCCGTCCAACGACAAGAAGACGACACGTCCGACTTCGCCCGAGGATCGGTAGCGCCCGCGGTGTACCCAGAGGTCCTCCGGGAAGAGTTGCAACAGTTCCGGTGCAGTGTTGAAGAAGCCGCGGACCTGCCAGCCGAAGTCGTACCGATTCGCAAAGATGTCTGACAGGCCGATGGATCCGCGGGAGTACCTCTGGCTAGGTTGGCCGGGCTCGCACAAGACGGAAGGGAGGTGCTCCGATGCCGAAGCCCACGCCCAGCAACCCCACCACGCAGGCGACCATGACACTGAGCCGCGCGGGGATTGCCTTCACAACGCACGTATACGTCCACGACCCGGGGACGCAGTCTTACGGGCTAGAGGCCGCGGCGGCGCTGGGCCTGCCACCGGAGGCGGTCTTCAAGACGCTCCTGGTCGACCTCGACGGCGCCCGGGCCAAGGTCGGGGTCGGGATTGTGCCCGTGGACAAGCACCTCGATCTCAAAGCGATCGCCGCGGCCCTCGGCGCCAAGAAGGCGGCCATGTCCGACCCCGCCGTCGCCGAGCGACTGACCGGCTATGTCGTCGGGGGCATCTCGCCGATCGGGCAAAAGCGCGCGCTTGCGACGGTCCTCGATGCGAGCGCGGCGGCTCAGCCGGTCATCTACGTCTCTGGCGGCCGGCGCGGCGTCGATATCGGCCTGGCGCCCGCCGACCTACTGGCCGTCACCGGCGGCCGACTCGGTCCCATCGCCCGCTGACCTGTCAGCCGGCGGCTACTCCCACGGGGTGGACAAGACGATTGTGGTGTGGGTGGAGACGTTCGCGGTCACGCGGATCCGGCCGAGCAACTCCTCTAGCTGACCGGGCGTGGCCACCCGCGCCTTGAGCAGATAGTTCGCATCACCGGCCACCGAATAGCACGCCTCGATCTCGGGCACCCCGCGCAACTTCTCGGGCACATCGTCCGGCGCGGACTGATCGAAGGGCGTCACCTCGATGAAGGCCGTCAGTGGGGCGCCGATCTGGTCGTACGCCACCCGGGCGCCATACCCGAGGATCACCCCACGCTCCTCCAGTCGGCGCACGCGCTGGTGCACGGCCGACGTGGAGAGGCCGACGGCCTTGCCGAGGTCGGTGAAACTCATCCGGCCGTCGGCGCGTAGCAACCGGACAAGTTCGCGATCAAGGTCCTCCACGCATCGAAGACTACGGCCCGGCGCCTCTCGCGGCGCGGAAGTTCCTCGGATCGGCCGGTCGGGCAAGATTGCCGTATGACCGCGCCTCGCCTGATGCTGCTGGATTCCGCGAGCCTGTACTTTCGGGCCTTCTTCGGCGTCCCCGACGACCGCACCGACCCCACCGCTCCCCCGGTCAATGCGGTCCGCGGCTTCCTCGACTTCATCGCCACCCTGGTGCGCGACCACCGGCCCACTGCCCTGATCGCCTGTTGGGACAACGACTGGCGGCCGCAGTTCCGCGTCGACGCCATCCCCAGCTACAAAACCCACCGGCTCGCCGACGGCGCGATCACCGAAGAGGAGGTCCCCGACGCCCTGGCGCCGCAGGTCCCCATCATCGAGCGGGCGCTGGCCGCCCTCGGCATCACCCGGATCGGCGCCGACGGCTATGAGGCCGACGATGTCATCGGCACCCTCGTCGCCCGCCACAAGGGCCAGTTGCCCATCGACGTCGTCACTGGCGACCGGGACCTCTTCCAGGTCGTCGACGACGCAGCCGGCGTGCGGGTTCTCTACACGGCTCGCGGCGGCGTCCGCTCCCCCGATCTGGTCGACCAGGCCTTCCTCGCCGAAAAGTACGGCATCGCCACCGGCGAGCAGTATGCCGATATGGCCACGCTGCGCGGGGATGCCAGTGACGGGCTGCCAGGTGTCGCGGGCATCGGCGAGAAGACAGCGGCGAAGTTGATCACGGCATACGGCTCGCTGGCGGGGCTGCGCGCCGCGATCGACGGGGGCGATCCGGCCATCAAGGGGGCCCAGCGACGCAATCTGGAGGCCGGTTCGGCCTATCTCGACGTGGGTCCGTTGGTGGTCCGCGTCGCACACGACGCGCCGGTGCCGGACGATCCGGGCCTGCTGCCGACCCAGATCGCCGACCTGTCCGCGATGTCGCTTCTCGCCTCGGAATTTGGTTTGACCAGCCCGATGAACCGCGTCATCGACGCCCTCGGCCTGGCGTGACCCTGACCCGCGGCCGTCAACCGGCGCGACGGAATCAGTCCAGCCGATCCGCGGCGACCACCCCGCGCAGGACGGCATCCACCGCGCTCTTGGCCGTTCGGCGCAGGTGCGGTTCATCGGCGGCATTCGCGATCTGGCCGAGCAGATCGACGATCTGCTTGCAGCGCCGCACGAAGTCGCCTGCCGCCAAGTCCTGGTCCTTCAGCACTACCTCGAGGCGCTGACCACTCGCCCACCGGTGCACCGACCAGGCCAGGCCGGCATCCGGGGCGGGCGTGGCCGGCAGGCCGGCCCTCTCCTCGCGGTCAGCGAGGTCCGACCAGATGCGCAGCATCGCCGCGCCGGCGTCCTCGACATTGGCCGTCGGCTGCCGGGGCGTCACCTGCGCGCCGTCGAAGCGCGGCTCGTGGATCAGCATGGAGACGCAGGCCGCGAGCTCCGATCTGTCGAGCTGCTTCCAGACGCCGTGGCGCAGGCACTCGGCGGCCAGCAGATCCCGGTCGGAGTAGAGGCGGCGCAGCCGTTCGCCATCAGCGGTCAAACTCTCGCCGTCGGGGCCGAGATAGCCGATCTCGGTGAGCAGGCCGCAGATGCGCTGGAAGGTCCGAGCCACCGTGTTTGTGCGGGCCTCGACCTGTCGTTGCAGACCGGAGGTCTCCTTCTTCAGGCGCCACCAGCGATCCGACCAGCGGGCGTGCACCTCGCGCTCGGGGCAGGCATGGCACGGGTGCGCCTTGATCTGACGGCGCAGCTCGGCGATGCGCGCATCATCACCGCCGGCCGCGACCGGCGCCTCGGCGGCCGTCTCGCGGGGCCGGGCCGGGGCCTTGATCCGCAGCGTCGTCGCCAGGTCGCGCCGGGACTTGGGCGACTTGGCGTTGAAGTGCTTGGGCACCGGCATCGACCCGAGCGTCACAACGGGCCCGGTCACATCGCTCAGCGCCAGGCGGCGCACCTGCCGGTCTTCGGTCAACACGCTCGGCAGGGTCGTCGCGCCGCGGTAGGTGCGGGACGGCTCCACGACCACCGCCAGCCCGGCGCGCCGGCCGGCGGTCAGCCGGATGATGTCGCCGAGGCGCAGCGACTCCAACGAGACCGCGGCCTCGGCACGACGCGCCGCGGAGCGCGCCTTCGCCCCGTCCTTCTCCAGGGCGGAGAGGCGGTGACGCAACGCGGCATACTCGCGGAAGTCGCCGAGATGACAGTGCATCGCCTCGGCGTAGCCATCCATGGCCTCCTGGCGTTCCGTGCCCTCACGCACCATGCCCACCACCGACCGGTCGGCCTGGAACTGGGCGAAAGACGTCTGCAGCACCTCGGCCGCGCGCGAACGCCCCACTTGCGCAACGAGATTGACCGCCATGTTGTAGGACGGCCGGAAGCTCGAACGCAGCGGGAAGGTGCGCGTCGACGCCAGCCCGGCGACGTGCACCGGGTCCAGGCCGCGTCGCCAGAGCACCAAGGCATGGCCCTCGATATCGATGCCGCGCCGCCCCGCGCGACCGGTCAGCTGGGTGTATTCGGCGGGCGAGAGGTCGACATGCGACTCGCCGTTGAACTTCACCAGCTTCTCCAGCACGACCGTCCGCGCCGGCATATTGATCCCGAGCGCCAAGGTCTCGGTCGCGAAGACGGCTCGCACCGCACCCTGGGTGAAGAGCTCCTCGACGATCTCGCGGAAGGTCGGCAGCATTCCGGCGTGGTGGGCCGCGAAGCCCCGGCTCAGACCTTCGACGAAGTCCCAATAGCCGAGCACCCCGAGGTCCTCATCGGCGATTCCTGCGGCGTGCTCCTCGACCAGCCGACGGTTGCGTTCGCCCTGCTCCTCGGTGATCAGCCGGATCCCGCTGCCGAGCAGTTGACCCACCGCCGCCTCGCACCCGACGCGGCTGAAAATGAAGGTAATCGCGGGCAGCAGTGCCTGCCGGTCCAACTCGCGGATGATGTCGGTGCGCGTCGCCTGCCCACCTGAGGCGACACTGACCGCCGGGCCGGGCCGCCGGCGTCGATCGGGGTCACCTCCGCGTCCGCGAGCGCCGCGCTGGGCGGCGACCGCGGCATACCCGCGCTCCTCGGCGCTTCGGATGGCCTCGGTCAGGTGCGGGTTCAGGCGCGGGATCGCGCCGTCGAGGCGCGGCGCGGCCGTCGAGTCGGCGAAGAGGTCGAACATTCGTTGCCCGACCTGCATGTGCTGCCACAAGGGCACCGGCCGATGCTCGGAGACGATCACCTCGTGGTTGCCGCGGACGGTCTCGAGCCAGTCCCCGAACTCCTCGGCGTTGCTCACGGTCGCCGAGAGGGAGATCAACTGCACCGAGGGCATCAGATGGATGATGACTTCCTCCCAGACCGCGCCCCGGAAGCGGTCGGCGAGGTAATGCACTTCGTCCATGACGACGAAGGCGAGGCCGGTCAGGGTGGAGGACCCGGCATACGTCATATTGCGCAGCACTTCGGTGGTCATCACGACGACGGGGGCGTCGCCATTAATCGAGCTGTCGCCGGTCAGCAGGCCGACGTTCGCGCTGCCGTGCCGGCGGACGAGGTCGGCGTATTTCTGGTTCGACAGCGCTTTGATCGGGGTGGTGTAGAAGGCCTTCTGGCCCCGGGCGAGCGCGAGCGCCACCGCGAACTCTCCCACCACCGTCTTGCCCGCGCCGGTGGGCGCAGCGACGAGCACGCCCTTGCCAGCCTCGACCGCACGGCACGCCTCGACCTGGAAGGGATCGAGCGGGAAATCAAGGCTCGCGGCAAAGCGGGACAGCTCGCTCATGGGGCGTCCAGCCGATCGGGCGCGAAGACGCGCAAGGCGTCGGGGACGATTTCGGCCGTCAGCGGCACCGGCCGCAGCGGCTCGCCGTCCGCCCACGCGGTGATCCCGTGGGCTTCGAGGTCGACCCGCCGCCCACGAATGAGGTGCACGGCGGGGTGGTCGACGTGCGCGCCGCTGAAAACCTTGGGGAAAACGCGCAGGAACTCGGCGCGGCTGACGTGGTTGAGATACATGACATCGAAGAGGCCGTCGTCCATCCGCGCCTGAGGCGCGACCTGCATTCCGCCGCCGTATGACGTGGCGTTGGCCACCAGGACGAGCATCGCCTCAGTCTCGACGCGCGTGCCGTCGACGGTGATCGCATACGGGATGGGCCGGAAGGTCGGCAGTTCGCGGACCACGGCGAGGTTGTAGCGCATCTGCCCCCGAGGCCATCTCCAGCGATTGGCGCGGTCATTGACGACGGCGTCGAAGCCGGCATACAGCACGCCGCCGAACCACGGGCGCGCCTGGTCGTCGAGGACGTGGCCGAGGTCGACCGTCCGGGTCGTGCCGGCGTCGAGAAGCGCGAGGGTGGCGAGCTCGTCGCGCACGGGGATGCGGAGGTTGGCTGCGATGTCGTTGCCGGTGCCGAGGGCGGCTATCAGCAGGGGGACGTCGGTCTGCGCGCAGGCATTGACGCCGAGGTGGACCATGCCATCGCCGCCGGCAACGGCCAGGATGTCGATGCTGCCGTCATGGGTGGCGCGGTGGGCGCGGGCCAGGGCGACCCCGGCACTCGGACCGGCCAGGTCGACGACCTCGTGGCCGCGTTCGCGCAGACCGGCCAGGATGCGTGGGTAGGCCGCCGCCGCCTGACCTTTGCCCGCCGTGGGATTGCTGACCAGGCCGATCCGGCGCGGCGAGGTGCTCATGGCAGGCCACGCTAGTCGCCGGCGGTCTCCGATTCCCGCATCCTCGCCCGACCGTCGGGGCTGAACCGGCCTCTCGACGGGGCTGAACCGGCCACTCGACGGGGCTGAACCGGCCACTCGACGAGGGTTAGATCAGGCGGTCCAGCAGGGGGCTGGCATAGATGCGGGCGGGGTCGAGCGCGGCGAGAGTCGACTTGGCCGACGTCCACGCCGGCCCGAATCTCGCCGGGATGGTCGAGGCAAGCGCCGTCGCGTCGGTGTAGGGCCCGGCCGGGATGTGGGCCCAGCCCTTCGACCACTCGGGCCGGACGACGGCATAGGACGACATCGTGGTGCGCAGGAAGGCCTCGGTCTCGGCGAAGAAGGCGTCGCTGTCCGCTGTCCCGGGCAGGGTGAGCACCGAGAGCCACACGACGGTGTCCAGTTCCGGCCGGCCCGGGAGGGGCGCGGTGGCCGACAAGGTGAGTGGGCATCGCTGCCGGACGGGCTCTGCGCGGCGGTGTCGGTCCCGGTGACCCGGATCGCGACGGGGTTGGCGACGGGATAGCGTCCCGCCGCTGCAGTATGCCGCGACGAAAGCGCTCAGGCCGCCCGGCAGCGTCGGTGGTGACCCGATCCCCGCCGTCGTGATTTCGGCGGCAGTCGCCGGACGTGCCGTCCAGTAGGGAGCGGTGCCGATCGCGGTGAGGAAAGCGCGACGGGAGTGGGGCGCGAGGGGGACCACGGCCTACCTGCGATTCTCGGTTCGTGGGAGTCGAACCGTTGTGCTTGCAGGCTAGGGCGGGTAACGCGATTCCTCGCGCAGAACGAGGAACTAAAGCGGAGAAGCCTGATCGTCGGAGACCTTGGTCCAGTCCGGAGCATTCGCGGCGCGGCGCTTGTCGAAGCGCAGTCCGATCAGAGCCGCGACGAAGTAGAGCACGATGAGCGGCGCCGCCATGAAGAACATCGTGACCGCGTCGGGCGTCGGGGTGACAATCGCGCACACGATGAAGATCACCACCATGGCCGGGCGCCACTGGCGCATCAAACTGCGGCCGGGCAGGGCCCCGACCGCGATCAAGCCGACCAGGGCAACCGGTAGCAGCCAGGTGATGCCGAACGCCAAGATCATCCGCGTCACGAACCGGAAGTAGAGCGCCGCCTCGGGCAGGTTGTAGGCATTCGGCGGGGTGAAGCCGAGCAGGATGTTGACGGCCTTGGGCAGGATCCAGTAGCCGAAGCCGCAGCCGATGAGGAAGAGCGGGATCGTCGCACCGATGAAGGCCAGCGAGATCTTCTTCTCGCGCTTGGTCAGGGCCGGGACGATATAGGCCCAGGCCTGATAGAGCCAGACCGGGCTGGAGAGGATCAGGCCCGTCCACAGCGCCAGATTGATCCGGGTGCTGAACGCAGCCGTCAGACCGGCGAAGTTCAGCGCGACCTTGTCCGCGTCATAGCCGCGCTCGCGAGCGACCTCGGTGATGGGGGCGGTCAGGTGTGCGTAGACGAAGTCGAAGGTGAACCAGCCGACGATCGAGAAGACGACCATCGCGAGGGCGGACTTGACCACCCGGTTGCGGAACTCGATCAGATGCTCAATGAGGGGCATGCGCCCCTCCGGGTTGTCCTTGCGACTCACCCGCGAAGAGCGCCCCGGGACTCGGAGCGCCACCGGATCAGGACTGGTTGTCGGTGCGCGGGCTCTTGTCGTCGCGCAGCGCGTTGCCGTCCTGCGGGCTCGAAGCGTCCTTGCGGGCCTGGTCCTCGGCCTTCATCTCGTTGACCTCGGCCTTGAAGACGCGAGCCGAACGGCCGAGCGAACGGGCCGCGTCGGGCAGGCGCTTCCAGCCGAAAAGGAGAATCACCACCAGGGCGATGATGATCAGCTCGGGGGCACCAAGGCTGGGCATGACGGGCCTTTCGGATGACGGACGTTGGGTAGGAGTCTAACGCCGGGCCCAGCGCGGCAGGTTCGCTTCGCGCCGAGTCCGTCGTTCATTCTCGACGGTCGCACGCGTTGCTGTGCGTTCCCTGTACATCGTCTCTGGGTGCTCGAAGACCGCCAGCCGGGACGGGGCGAGGGGCGGCCGCTCGGCGGCGGAGTCCAGAAGGGCCGTGGCCGCGCCGAGGTCGCCCGCCGCCACGCTCAGCGACTTGGCCGAGCGCCAAGTCGCGCGGGCGCGCCGCCAGATCCACCAGCCACCAGCGCTCAGGATGCCCACAAAGACGAGCAGCCACGCCCACCAGGTCATCGAGCAGGATCCTCATTCGCCGCGGTGCCGTCGCCGGTTTCCCCGAGTGATGTCTGCGTGCGCCCGTAGGCCGCGAGCGCGCGACCCGCGGCAGCGCTGACCTCATGCGCGAGTTCGGGCGGGGCGACGACGCGCACACCGCCACCGGAGCGCAGTGCCAGGCGGCGCACCCAGCCGGTCTCCCCCGCCCGGAGCGTCACCCGGCGCGTGGCCGGGCCGCCCTCCTGCGGCAGGTCCACGGATTCGACCGGGTAATACTCGGCGACCCATTCCCAGCCGGTGCTGAGGTCGAGGGTGATGACCGGGTGGTCTGCGGAGGCGACGAAAGTGCCCGCACTCAGGTCGCGGGTCCGGGCGTCCGGCGGTGGCGTGCCGTCGGCGTCGAGGATCTCGATAGTGGTGATGCGGTCGAGCCGGAAGAGCCGGGTGTCGCTGGCGCGATGGCACCAGCCTTCGAGATACCAGCGTCCCTCAATGCCAAGCAGGCGCATCGGGTCGACATCGCGTTCGGTGCTCTCGTCTCGCGCGGGGACGTGATAGCGCAGGTGGAGGCGGAGGTGCGCCTTGAGGGCATCGGCGACCACGGCCCGGGTGTCGGCCGTCGAGGCGTCATCGAGGACCGCCTCGACCTTGCCGCCCTCCCCCATGATGCTCGCCGCCGCGGCCTCGAGCTTGGCCAGGGCGCGTTCGACGACCGGGGCGTCGGTGACGCCGTCGGCGCCGGCGAGCGCTCGCAAGCCGACCATCAGCGTCAGGGCCTCGGCGCGCGAAAGGCGCAGCGGCCGGGCGATGGTCTCGGCGTTGCGGATGAAAATCTTGCCGCCCTCGGTGGAGACATCGATCAACTCATCGGTCATCGTGCCGTAGCCGCACATGAACAGCAGATCGAGATCGGCCTGCAACTGCGCGACCGAGACCCCGAGCTCGCGGGCCGCCTGATCGATGTCGACGCCCTGCCGGTTGACCAGCCAGGGCACCAGGCTGAGCAGACGTGGGACGCGCGCGCTGGCGCTCTCCGCGATGATCACGCTGCCCCCTCCCGCGCGGAGCCGGCCGCTGCCCCGGTGAGATTGGCGATGACCGCCGCCCGCAGGTCGTCAGGGAGATCGACGATGACGTCGTCAGCGTAGGAGGCGAGCTCGCTCGCGGTGGCCGACCGATCGGCATACGGCAGGCGAAGCGTGGTCCAGTCGGGAGCATCGTCGACGATGTCGCTGCGCGCGCGCAGCGCGTGACCCGTGCCCGGACGCACCCGCACAAGAGCGACGCATGCCGTGTCCGCCTCCCGCCGACGGCCCACCGTGGCGGCCGGATTGTGGTGCGGGGGAACGGCATACGAGCCGGAGGCGCCGACCGTGCGGACCGCGCCGGCGATCCGGCTGAGGCGGAAGACGCGGGGGGCGTCGCGGTCGAGATCGTGGCCGGTGAGATACCAGCGGCCCGAGGCCGTCGCCAGGCCCCAGGGGTGGACACGCCGCGTGGCGGGAGCGTCGTGGCCGGGGCGCGCGTAGTCGAAGCAGACCGGGGTCAACGTCAACAGGGCGTCCAGGAGCGGGGCGAAGGCGGGCTCGCGGGTGGCGACGAGCGGCTCCACGCCGATGAAGGCGTCGCCGTCGGGTTCCACGCCGCCGGCCCGCAGCTTGCGAAGCGCAGTGGCTGCCGGAGCCGCGAGCGTGGCGTGGGACCAGGCGCGCGCGGCGAGGCCGAGGACGGCGAGTTCGTCGGGCTCGAAGTGCAGATCGGGCAGGGCGTAGTCGCGTTCGTGGATGCGATAGCCCGGCTCGTCCTCCCAGGCGGCGGTGATGTCCTCGGTGACCAGCGGGATGCCGAGCTCGCGCAGGTCCTCTTTGTCGCGCTCGAACATCCGCTCGAAGGCCTCGGTGTTGGGGGCGAGACGGTATTGCTCGACGATCTCGCGGATCCGGGCCTTCGGCAGCGGACGCCGCGTATAGAGCAGCGTCATGACGAGGTTCATCAGCCGCTCGGTCTTGGCGGCGGCACTATTGGGCGCGGACATCGCGTCCAACGCTAACCGAGGCGGCTAGCGTTCGCTGCGTGATGCAGTGGCGAGTCGGGACCGTGCGCGAGCGCCGCCGGGCGTGGGGCGGGGCGATCGAGTATGCCGTTGCCGTCGAGCCGGTGGGCGACGCGCGCGAGGGCGGCGCGGATTCGCTCACCGTCCGGGCGCTTGGCTATGCCGACATCGTCGGCTCGCTCGAGGTGGGCGACCGAGTGCTGCTCAACACCTCGGCGTTGGAGCGCGGGTTGGGCACCGGCGGCTATGCCTTCGTCGTGGCGACGCCGGATGCCCGGCCCGCCGACCCGGCGCCCGGGCCGGGGCATATCGTCAAGGCGCGGTACACCCCGCAGCAGCAGCTCGTGCTGGCGATCGATGAGCAGGAGAGCCCGGCGCACGAGGCCTTCTTGGGCGGGCCGGCTGCAGCCGGCGACCTGGACGGCTTCCCCGTCCTCGTTGCCGACCTGCACTCGGCGCTCGCTCCGATCCTGTGCGGCGTCCGGTCGCTGGCCCCGGCGGCGAGGGTCGTCTATGTGATGACGGACGGCGGCGCCTTGCCGCTGGCCTTCTCGATGGCCGTTGCCGGGCTGAGCGAAGCCGGCTGGCTGGCCACGACGATCACCGTCGGCCAGGCGTATGGCGGCAGCCACGAGGCGGTCACCCTGCATTCGGCCCTGCTCGCCGCCAAATATGTCCTCGGCGCCGATCTGGCGGTCGTTACCCAGGGGCCGGGGAATGTCGGCACCGGGACGCCCTTCGGATTCACCGGGCTCGCTGCCGGCGAGGCCCTGAACGCCGTGCACACGCTCGGTGGACGCGGCCTTGGGGCCTTGCGGGTGTCGGCGGCCGACCCCCGCGGTCGGCACTACGGCATCTCGCACCACAGCCGAACGGCATACGGGCGGGTGGTGCTGGGGCGGGCGACGCTGGTCGTCCCGGGGCTGCCCGGCGAATTCGGCGAGCTGGTCGACGCCCAGGCCGACGACCTCGCCCGGGAAACGCACAACCGGCTCACCCTGGCGGGTGAGCCGGTCGACGGGTTGGACGAGGCGCTTGCGACCTCACCGGTCGCGCTGTCGAGCATGGGCCGCGGCCTGGACGCGGACCGGGAGTATTTCCTCGCCAACGCTGCCGCCGGCCGCTACGCCGCCCGCCTCCTGCTGAACTGACCCCCCGTCGAGTGGCCGGTTCAGCCCCGTCGAGTGGCCGGTTCAGCCCCGTCGAGTGGCCGGGCCTCGGCCAGCTTAGGGCTGGACTGGCCTTTCGATGACCCTGAACCGGCCACTCGACGTGAAGCGTCAGCGGACGTCGACCAGGTCGACGACGAAGATCAAGGTCTCGCCGGGCTTGATCGCGCCGCCGGCGCCGCGGTTGCCATACGCCAGGTGGGCGGGAATGGTCAGCTTGCGCCGACCGCCGACCTTCATGCCCGCAATGCCCTGGTCCCAGCCGGGGATGACCTGGCCGACGCCGAGCCGGAAGTCCAGCGGGGCGCCGCGGTTCCACGAGGCGTCGAACTCCTCGCCGGTGGAGTGGGCGACGCCGACATAGTGAGCGCGCACGGTCGAGCCGGCCTTGGCTTCGGCGCCGTCGCCGACGGTGATGTCCTCGATGACGAGGTCCGCGGGCGCCTCACCCTCGGGGAAGTCGATCTCCGGGCGCTCGGTGTTGGGGTCGAATGGCATACGGGCTCTGCTCCTTGGGTAACGAAAACGCGGGTTCAGTAGGCGGCGAGGATGTCGACGACGAAGACGATCGTGTCGGTGCCCTTGATGTCTCCCGAGCCGGCCGAGCCGTAGCCTTCGTCCGGCGGGACGACGAGCAGCAGGCGCGAGCCGACCTTCTGGCCCTCGACGCCCTTGTCCCAGCCGGCGATGACCTTGCCGGCGCCGACGGGGAAGCTGAAGGTTCCGCTGTGCTTGAAGCTTGAGTCGAAGACCTTTCCGTCTCGCCAGAGCGCGCCGGTGTAGGTGACGACGGCGGTCTGGCCCTTCTTGACCGTTGCGCCCTTGCCTTCGATGAGCGGCTGGATAACCAGCTTGGTCGGCGGGTCGGACGTCGGCATCACGAAGCTCGCGTCCTTGCCGTCATTCCACGTGACCTCAGGCAGGCCCTTCTTCGGGGCCACCGTGGTCCCCTCGGCCTTGGCCAGCGGCGTGATCAGGCTCTCGACATCGAACGCGAAAACCAGGGTGTCGGTGGCGCCGATGCCCGCTTGCGCGTTGCCCTGGGCGCCGAAGGCATCGGCCGGCGGAATGGCAACGACGACCCGCTCACCCTTCTTGACCCCGGTCAGCGCCTTGCGCAAGCCGGTCAGGAGAGACTCATCCCCCACATTAAAGCCGCCGGCAGCGGTCGAATAGCTCTCGTCCAGCACCTTGCCGCTGGTCGCGTTGACCAGGGTGTAGTCCACGACCACGACATTCTTGTCGGTGCTCGCGTCGCCCGAACCCTCCTTCAACACGGCGGATTCGTAGGCTCCCACGCCCCAGGGCGTCTTGGCGAAGGTGACCTTCGGGGCCTCCTTCTCGCTCCCGCCGGTCACCTTGACGTCGGCGATCTCGCCGTCGGTCACGGCCGGAGCCGCGGAGGCGGTGGCGCTCCCCGAGGCCGACGACGAGCTATTGCCCGACGTGGCGTCGTCGGAGCCACACGCGCTGACGCCCAGCGCGAGGGTTGTCGCCGCGGCAGCAGCGATCAGGGCACGCCCGGGACGGGCAAAAGCAGAAGTCACGAGTCAACCTCGGTAGTCGGGTCAGCGAAAAGCGGGCCGCGCGCAGCGGCGCATCGACTCCACCCTAACCCGAGCGTTTGTGAGCGCCGTGCGGTTCCCGGCGCTCAGGGCTTGGGCGCGGACGTGGCTCGCATGCTCTCGATGAGGCGCTCCACGCGGGGGTCGCTCGCCAGGAACGGGTCCTTGCACAAGACCGTGCGTTGCGCCTGATCGTTGAGCTTGAGATGCACCCAGTCGACCGTGAAATCCCGGCGCATCTCCTTGGCTGCAGCGATGAAATCGCCCCGCAGCTTGGCCCGGGTCGTCTGGGGCGGTGAGTCCTTCGCCGCCACCACCTCAGCCTCGGTGACCACGCGCTCGGCGAGCCCGCGGCGTTGCAGCATGGCGAACAGGCCGCGGCCGGGCGAGACGTCGTGGTAGGCGAGGTCGAGTTGCGCCATGCGCGGGTGAGCCATCGGCAGGTCGTTCTTCGCGGCATACGTCAGCAGGAGGCGGTGCTTGATGGCCCAGTCGATCTCCCGATCGATGAGCGTATGGTCGCCCGTCTCGACCGCAGTCAGCGTGCGTCCCCACAACTCCAGCACGCGCTTGGTCTGCGGATCGTCGTAGCCCCGCGAATCCGCGAAATCCATTGCCTTGGAGAGGAATTCGCCCTGCAACTCGAGGGCGCTCAATTCGCGGCCGTTGGCGAGTCTGACCGTGCGCCGGCCGGTCAGGTCGTGGCTGATGTCGCGGATGGCACGGATGGCGTTGTCGAGGGTCAGGTCGCGCAGCACGACGCCCTCCTCGATCATCCGCAACACGAGATCGGCGCTGCCGACCTTGAGCAGGGTCGTCGTCTCGCTCATATTGGAGTCGCCGACGATCACGTGCAGGCGGCGAAAGCGCTCTGCGTCGGCGTGCGGCTCGTCACGGGTGTTGATGATCGGGCGGCTTCGGGTGGTCGCCGACGAGACGCCTTCCCAGATGTGATCGGCCCGCTGGCTGAGGCAATAGGTCGCCCCCTTGGCGGTGGCCACGACCTTCCCGGCGCCGCAGATGAGTTGGCGACTGACGAGGAAGGGGATCAGCACCTCGGAGAAGCTCTGGAACTCCCCCGACCGGCCGATCAGATAGTTCTCGTGGCAGCCATAGCTATTGCCGGCAGAGTCGGTGTTGTTCTTGAAGACATAGATCGCTCCGTTGACCCCATCCTCGGCCAGTCGCTGGGTGGCATCGGTGACCAGGTCGTCGAGGATCCGCTCCCCCGCCTTGTCGTGGGCGATCAGCGTGGTGATGTCATCGCACTCCGCCGTGGCGTACTCGGGGTGCGAGCCGACGTCGAGGTAGAGCCGGGAACCATTGCTGAGGAAAACGTTGGAGCTGCGGCCCCACGAGACGACCTTGCGGAAGAGATAACGGGCGACCTCGTCCGGCGTCAGCGTCCGGTGGCCGTCGGCCACGCAGGTGATACCGAACTCGGTCTCGATGCCATAGATGCGCCGTTCCATCGCCTCTCCCCGCTCCGCGTCAATCGCCCTCGGCGCCGTCGCCGGCGCCTTCCTGCGCGTCCTGTTCCGCCGGCCGCTGCGTCTGCGGATTGGTGGACGTATGCCGTGGGCTCGCCGCCACCTGATCGCCGGCCACATCGTGCAGGATGTCGCGATGCCCGGGCTCGCCGTCCTCGGCGGGCGCATCGCTGGTCGGGTCGGACTCGCTGAGCAAGGCGGCCAGAAGGGGCCCGGTGATCCGCCGGAAGGTGCGCCGCGGCCGGGTGCGATCCAGCACGGCGACCTCGAGGCCGCTCTGGTCGAGTTGGCGTGGCTCGCCGCCCGCAGGGTCCATCGCGAGTAGGCGCACCGCCAGGCCCAACGCCTCAGCGAGGGTCATGCCCGGTCGCCACTGCTCCTTCAAGCCGGCTTCGAGCGGCTCGGTGGCCCCGCCCATGGCGAGCCAGCCGACCTCGTCGGCGACGGAGCCGTCATAGGTCAGGCGATAGATCTGATCACCTTCGGGCGTGGTGCCGACCTCGGCGACACAGATCTCGACCTCGTAGGGCTTGCTCTCCTGGATGAAGACGCTGCCGAGGGTCTGGGCGTAGGCGTTGGCCAGCGCCCGCGCACTGACATCGGAGCGGTCATAGGAGTAGCCGCGCAAGTCGGCATAGCGGATGCCGGCCACGCGCAGATTCTCGAACTCGTTGTATTTGCCGACGGCCGCGAAGCCGATGCGGTCGTAGATCTCGGAGACCTTGTGCAGCGCCCGCGAGCGATTCTCGGCGACGAAGGCGATGCCCAAGTCGTAGCCGAGGACGATCACCGAGCGGCCGCGGGCGATGCCCTTGCGCGCGAAATCGGCCCGGTCCTTCATCAACTGTTCGGGCGAGACGTAGAAAGGCTGCTGGCTCATCGGGCCCCTCCCGGGTTGCCGGTGCGGCGAGCGAGGACGGCTTCGACGGCGGCGGCAACCGAGGCATCCTCGGCGAAGCGGGCGCCTTCGGCGTCGACGATGGCCACCGTCGGCCAGATCCGACGCAGCACATCGGGGCCGCCGGTCGCCGAGTCGTCGTCGGCGGCGTCATAGAGCGCTTCGACGGCCACCGACAAGGCCTGCGACTGGTCCATGTCCGGGTGCCAGAGCTTCTTCATCGAGCCCCGGGCGAAGAGCGAGCCAGAGCCGACACTGTGGTGGTTGTGCTCCTCGTAGCACCCGCCGGTCACGTCATAGGAGAAGATCCGCCCGGTCGCGGTGTCCAGGTCGAAGCCACCGAAGATCGGCACGACGGCCAGGCCCTGCATCGCCATCCCGAGGTTGCCGCGGATCATCGCGGCAAGGCGATTCGCCTTGCCTTCCAAGGACATCAGCGTGCCCTCGATCTTTTCGTAATGCTCCAGCTCGACCTGGAAGAGCTTGACCAGTTCGATGGCCAGCCCCGCTGTGCCGGCAATACCGACAACCGAGAATTCATCGGTCGCAAAGACCTTCTCCATATCCCGGTTGGCGATCAGGTTGCCCATCGTGGCCCGGCGGTCGCCGGCCATGATCAGGCCGCCGGCATACGTCAGGACGACGATCGTCGTGCCGTGCGGCGCGTCGATCGACCCCGGTGGCAGTGGGCGCCTGGCAGGCAGCAACTCTGGGGCGTGGGTCGCGACGAACTCGGTGAAGGAGGAGGAACCGGCCGACCGGAAGGTATCCGGCAGCCGGCCCGCGTCGGCAGCCGTCACTGCCCGCCCTTTTGCACGAAGCTCTTGACGAATTCCTCGGCATTGGACTCCAGCACGCCGTCGATCTCGCTGAGCAGGTCGTCGACCTCGCTGTCGATCTGTTCCTTGCGCGCGCTCACCTGCCCAGCGTCGTCCCCGCCGCCCTCGTCCCCGTCCCCGCGACGGGTGGGCCTGATCTGCTCCTGGCCAGCCATGACAACCTCGCTTCTCGGTGCTTTGTTCGAGCCTATGTCACGGAGCCGACAGCGCCCCGGAAGGCACGGCGTGCTCCCGTCGCCGAGGTCAGCGGCGGTCGAGGTCGCCGGTCAGCCCCTCCAGGAGGGCCGCGACATCGGGGCTGACGTCGATGATGTCGCCGACCGCCTCCCGCGTCCCCCGCAGCGGCTCCATCATCGGGATGCGGTGCAGCGTCCGCCGGCCGGGCACTTCGAGGATGATCGAGTCCCAGGACGCGGCGACCACGTCGTCGCCGAAGCGCTCGAGGCACCGGCCGCGGAAGTAGGCGCGCGTATCCTCCGGCGGCTTCGTGACGGCCGCCGCGACCTCGTCCTCGGACACGAGGTCGGTGAACCGGCCACCCGCCCGCAGCTTGTTGAAGATCCCCTTGTCGGGCCGGACATCGGACCATTGAATGTCGATGGCCTTCAGTCGCGGGTCATTCCATTCCATCGCATCGCGCTCGCGATAGGCCTGCAGAAGCTGGAGTTTCGCGACCCAGTCGACCTCGCGGGCCGCACTCATCGGGTCGCTTTCGAGCTTCGCGAGCACATCGGCCCACCACCGCATCACCTCGGCCGTATGCCGTTCGCTCCCCTCCCCGGTCGCCTCCAGTCGCGCGTGGCACAGGTCGTGATAGCGCCAGAGCAACTGCACCGCAGTGAGCTTGCGCCCGTCGTGCAACTCGATCAGCGTCGTCAGGCTCGGGTCGTGCGAGATCGCCTGAAGTGCGGCCACCGGGTTGCGCACCGAGAGGTTGTCGGTCATCGCCCCCGCCTCGATGAGCTCGAGGACCAGTGAGGTGGTGCCCAGCTTGAGCAGGCCCGCAACATCGCAGTGATTCGCGTCGCCGATGATCACATGCAGCCGGCGATACTTGTCGGCGACCGAGTGCGGCTCGTCACGGGTGTTGATGATCGGCCGCTTCAGCGTCGTCTCCAACCCGACCTCGACCTCGAAAAAGTCACTGCGCTGGGCGATCTGGTAGCCCGGGCGCTTCGAGTCGACGCCGAGGCCGACCCGCCCGGACCCGCAGATGACCTGCCGCGCGACAAAGAAGGGCGTCAGGTGCCGGACGATCTCGGCGAAGGGCGTCGAGCGCCGCATGAGGTAGTTCTCGTGCGTGCCATAGGAGGCGCCCTTGCCATCGGTGTTGTTCTTATAGAGGTTGACACCGGGCGGGCTGGCGGCCAGCCGCGCGACGGCGTCGGCCATGATCGCCTCGCCGGCCCGGTCCCAGATCAGCCCGGCCCGGGGGGTGGTCACCTCGGGCGAGCTGTACTCCGGGTGGGCGTGATCGACATACAGGCGGGCACCATTGGTCAGCACGACATTCGCGAGCGTGGGGTCGTCGGTGTCGCCGCCCCACTCGTCGGTCAGTTGCGAGGGGTGCGCGACCCCGCGGCTGATGTCGAAGCCGCGGGCGTCGCGCAGCGGGGCCTCGTCGGCATAGTCCCAGGAGGCGCGCGCCGCGCGTACGCCCTGCGCCTGCGCGTATGCCGTGACCACCTGCCCCGAGAGCACCATCGGGTTGGCGTGCGGCGCCTTGGGCATCGAGATGCCGTACTCGGTCTCGATCCCCATGACGCGCTGCACACCCATGCGGTCAGCCTATGTCGCGCTCATCCGGCCGAGTCGCGACGCTCCTTCTCCGAATACCCGCGCAGCGCGGCGTCGGCCGAGTGCCGGCGGGCCGTGCGCAACTCGCCGACCATGCTTGACGCGGCGGCCATCGCTGGGGCGACGGCACCGCGGGCATACGTCAACGAATTGGCGGCCGCGACCCCGATGCGGGCGCCGACCTCGATAGCGTCCTGATCGGCCCCCATATAGAGGAATTGCCACAGGTAATCGCGTTCCTGCTGCTCGATGAGCGCCTTGACCGCCGCGTGCGTCCACTCCTTGCTGGCGTTCTCCAGGCCATCGGTCATGATCGCGACGACGACGGTGCCCGGGCGCTCTGCCTCGGGCAGGCGCGCGAGAGACTGACCGGCCTCGGTGACCAGGCGGCCGATCGCGTCGAGCAAGGCGGTCGTGCCGCGCGGCTGGAGGGTCAGCGGCTCGACGAGGGCGACGTCGAGATCGGCGTAGACGACCTCGTAGGCGTTGTCGAACTGCGCAAGCGTGACCCGGCATCGCCCAGCCGCGTTGCGCTGCTCGGCGATGAAGGCCGCGAAGCCGCCCTCGGTGTCGGTCTTGATCGACTGCATCGAGCCGCTGCGGTCGAGCAGGAAATACAGATGAGTCAGCGTGCTGTCGGTCATCGTGCTCCTTCGGTGGTGGGTCGGCGGGGCTTGAAGCGCATGGGCGCCGGGGTGGGCGGTGCTGCCGGGGCCGGTGTGCCGGTCTCCGCGTCGTACTGGGCTCGGCGGATGGCGTCCGCGGTCACCCGGCCCGCGTCATTGGCATAGCCGGCGAGGCGAGCCGTG
>NZ_DAOQZV010000036.1:0-18825 GCF_035343835.1 Nostocoides sp.
GCCTTCCGCGCCACCGGCCGCAGTGCGGCAGCCGCCAAGGCCGCGAACTGGCTGCGTGCCGCGGGCGCCCCCGCCAACACAAACTCCGCCGGCCTGACCGCCGCCGCTCTGGATCTGGTGGGCGGCGCGGCCAATGTGTCCGCGGCCGCCTCGACCCGGTCGTATGTCCGCACCCTCCAACAGGGTTGCGCGGTCCCCTTCGCTCGGCGTGGCGCCATCGCCTTCGACGACTCCGGGTTCGTCGCCGCCACCGCTCCGCGCGCAACGACGCAGGCCGTCCTCGGCCTGACGCCGACCAACCTCGCGACACTCACCTCGGCCGGCTCGATCGCCTACGCCCCGACGCTCGCCTGCTCCTGACGGGGCAGGATCGGGCTCAGCGGCGAGCGCGCCAGGTCGCCCGGGGCGCAGCCCGGCAGCCAGGTGGCCAAGTCACCGGCGGCGTGCTCGCCCGGCCGGTCGATGACCCGCTCGCCGTCGGCAAACCAGATCACCGTCATCACCGCTCGCGTCTCGGCGCCATCGTTGGGCAAGGCCCGGTGCAACGTCCAGCCGCCGTGGAAGGAGGCGTCGCCGAGCGCCAAGGTTGCCGGCTCGGTCACCGGGAAACGTCCGTCGAGCAGTCCGTCGGCCACCAGCGACATGAAGTGATCCTCGGATGCCTGCGAGATCACCTCGTCCGAGAGTGAACCCGCGGCATTGGTCCCGGAGGCGAACTGCAGTGTCCCCATCGCGGGTTGGACGGCCATCAAGGGCAGCCACATCGTGATGCACCGCTCGCCGCGCAATGGCCAGTAGCCCGCGTCCTGATGCCAAGGGGTGAACGCGCCGCCGGGCTCCTTGAAGAGGGCCTGATCGTGGTAGAGGCGCACCCGCTCAACCCCCAGCAGCTGCGCGGCGATCGACGCGAAGCGTTGCGAGAGAACGAATTCGGCGACATATTCGTCGACCTGCCAGAGGTTCATCGTCTGGAGGAAGGCTTGGCTGTAAAGGTCGCGCTCGGCCAGCGGGCGCCGCTCCGTGTTGTTGGCGGAAACGGCTGCCCGGATCGCCGGCCCGTATGCCGTGACCTCCCCCGCGGATGCGACGCCCCGGAGCACGATGTGTCCATCGCGACGGTAGGCCGCCACGTCGTCGGGGGAAACGGCATACGGGCTAGAGAGCGGAGGGGCCGGCATGCCGGGGAAGTCTAGGGGGCCGGGCGCGCACCGACGCCGACGACATGCGCCGGCTCCTCGCCGCGAGCCAGTCGGGTCAACTGCTCACGCAGCATCCGCAGCGCGCGTGGACGGAAGGCCGATGAGGCGCCGCCGACGTGGGGTGAGATCAGGACGTTCGGCGCGCGCCACAAGGGGTGATCGGGCGGCAAGGGTTCGGGGTCGGTGACGTCGAGCGCGAAGCGCAGTCGGCCGGTATGCCGCAGCAGCGCATCGGTGTCCGCAACCGGCCCGCGAGCGATATTGACGACGAGGGCATCATCGGGGAGGGCGGCGAGGAAGTCCTCGCCGATCAACCCGCGGGTCGCATCGGAGAGCGGCACGACGACGAAGACGACCTCCGCCGTGGGGAGCAACTCGGGCAGGTTCTCGATCGCGTGCACGCGGTCGACCAGGTCGTCACCGTCGCGTGCATGGCCGGCAACCGCGGTCAGCTCGATCTGGAAGGGCACCAGACGCCGGCCGAGTGCCCGTCCCACCGAGCCATAGCCGACGATCAGCACCCGCCGGTCGGCCAGCGACGGCAGCAGCCCGGGAAACGTCCAATCGCCCTCGGGCTGAGCGCGCGCAAACCCGGGTAGGCCGCGCTGGCTCGCCAGAGCAAGGGCCATCCCCATCTCGGCCGTCGAATCGTCGTGCACCCCAGCCGCATTGGCGACGCTCACGCTCTCGGGGAGCTGCTCGAGGATGCCGTCATAGCCCGCGGTGAGCAGTTGTACGAAGCGGACCGACGGCACCCGCCCCACCGCGGCGATGGAGCGGGCGGCACCGACATAGGGCGCGACCACCGCGTCCACGGGGGCATCGGGGCCCGGATCGCGCGGATGCCAGACCACGGGGGTGATGCCGTCGATGGGGCCTACGTCGTCGCGCCAGTCGGCGTCCGGGAAGGAGACGAACATGGAATCACCCTAGGTCGGTCCGGCCCTGGCGATGGCAGTCGGCGGTGGAAGGGTTTGGCGATAGGCTCCCGGCGCTGATCGTGGAGTGAGGAAGGAGCACGCGTGACGGTCGATGTCACCGAGGCCTTCCGCGTGGTTGACCTCGCAGGAGTGCTCTGCAATGGCGCGCTGGGCGCGACCATCGCCCGCCAACGCCGCTTCGACTTCGTCGGCTTCACCGTCCTCGGTGTGGTGTCCGGTCTGGCGGGCGGCGTGCTCCGCGACGTCATGCTGCAGGTCGGCCAGCCGGTCGCGCTCACCGATCCGGCCTATCTGATCACGGCGATGATCGGGGTCCTCGCCGCCCAGCTGATCAGGATGGAGGGCCGGCGCTGGCGTTGGCCGATGATCGGCGCCGACGCCCTCGCCCTCGGCGCCTGGGCCGCCACCGGGACCATCAAAGCCCAGATCGTCGGCCTCGGCTGGCTGCCCTCGCTCTTTCTCGGGGTGGTCACGGCCGTCGGTGGCGGCATGGTCCGAGACATCTGCATCGGGCAGGTGCCCGCCGTGCTCGGCGGCAATACCCTTTATGCCACGGCGGCCGCGACCGCTTCCGCGGCCATCTTGCTCACACCGGTCCAGGTGCGAAGTACGTGGGGCATGGGTCTCGGGATAGCCATCGGCGGCGGCCTGAGCCTGATCGCTCGCTGGCGCCAATGGCGGCTGCCTGTCGACGCGGACGTGCACCTCTCGGCTGACCAACTGCGTGCCCTCATCCGACGAAGTGAGCGCGCCGGCGCCAAGGCCGAGAAGAAGCGCGCGGCCGGCAAGGGCCGCGGCGTCAGGCCTCCCGACCGCTGAGCAGCTCGTTGACGAGCGCCGCGGCCAGCTCGGGATGGGCGCAACTGATCCAGGTGTCCGCGCTCCCCGGAATCGACAGGTGGAGCGCCGGGCCGGCGACGGTGACAAAGCCGCGCCCGCGCACGCCATAGCGCAACCCGTATCCACCGAACTGCGCCAGCGGCCGCACCGGCTCGACATCGGCGAAGGCGATCGTGCTCATCGGGGCGCGCAACCACCGCACCCGCCCGTATGCCTGCACCCGCACCCCCTCCTGATCGACCACCACTTCCGAGCGCGCCATCGACCCCACGAGCAGTGCGACGAGGAGGACCACGGGCACCGCGACCCAACGAGCGGGCGTGACGGCCAGACCGACGGCGAGAACCACCAGCAGCCCGAGCATCACCGCGCCGGCGCTCCCGGCCGGCACCCGATCGCGCCAGGGCAGCTCGGCGCTGCCGACTCCAAAAGAGCCGGACCCACTGGCCCCGCTGGCCAAGACACCGGCCTGGGCTGCACCGAGACGCGGTGCGCCCGCCGGCATTCCCCTGCGTTGCTCGGCCGGGACGTCGGGGATGTGGGTCGGCAGGAGCCACCACGCCAGGCCGGCCAGCGGCACCGCGAGAGCGAAGCCCAGGGCGAGCCACCCGCCCGGGGAGGGCGCGGCATACGGATCGGTCAGGCCGCGCTGGGACCAGAGCGTCCCGCCGAGGCCGAGACCGAGAAGGCCGATCAGGCCGGCGGCGGCGACACCGAGCACGCGGCGACCGTCGACGGGAATGAACCACGCGATCAGGGCCTGCAGGGCGATCAGCCCCACAAGCAGGGCCACCGTGGTGGTGATAAAGGCCCGAGGGGACTGCGTGGAGTCGATGCCGTCACCGCCCCAATGCGAGGCGACCTGGACGGGCAGGTCGGCGCGAATCGCGGCATACATGCTCAGCAGTGCGGCCACGGCGATGACGAGGAGCGTGCCGACCACGAGAAGCCAGCGGCCCATGGTCGGCCGGCTCCCCGGATCCGGCCGGCCCAGACCCGACCCGCCGAATGTGCTGCCCCCCATGCTTACTCAGTTCATCAGTCCGCCATGACCGTGCGGGCGAGCGCCGTCGGCATGTGGTCGTAACGGACGAAAGAGCGGGTAAACGATCCGGTGCCGTGCGAGACCGAGCGCAGGTCGATCGGGTAGCGCGCCAACTCGTGCTGCGGCACTTCGGCAGTCACAACGGTGAAGCCCTCGGTCTCGGCCGGGGTGGTGCCGTGCACCTGGCCTCGCCGGCCGCGCAGGTCGGCCATCACGGCACCGAGCGAGTCATCGGAAACCGTGACCTCGATCAGGTCGACCGGCTCGAGCATCGAGACCGACGACTCGGTCGCCGCCTCGCGCAGGGCTTGAGCGGCCGCGGTCTGGAAGGCCATGTCGGAGGAGTCAACCGAGTGCGCCTTGCCGTCGTAGAGCGTGACCCGCACGTCGACCACGGGATAGCCGGCGAGCACGCCCTTCTCCAGTTGATTGCGCGCGCCCTTCTCAACCGAGGGGATGAAGTTGCGCGGCACCGCGCCGCCGACCACCTTGTCGACGAACTCGATGCCCGCGCCACGCTCCAAGGGTTCGATGAGGAGCTTGACGACGGCATACTGCCCGTGCCCACCGGACTGCTTGACCAGCCGGCCCTGGATGTCGCACTGACGCACGAACGTCTCGCGCAGCGAGGTCTTGAGCGGCTCGACCTCCACGTTGACGTGGTAGCGGTCCTTCAGCCGCGCCATCAGGTCATCGACGTGGGCCGGCCCGAGCGCCCACAGGACGAGTTGGTGGGTCTCGACGTTGTGCTCCAGGCGCATGGTGACGTCCTCGGCCACCAGCCGTTGTAGTGCGGAAGCGAGTTTGTCCTCGTCGTTCTTGGAAGCGGCATGAATCGCGACCGGGAGCATGGGGTCGGGCAGGAGCCAGGGCTGGACGAGCGCCGGCTGCTCCGGCGCGGACACCGTGTCGGAGGTCTCGGCGTGGGCGAGTTTGGTGACAAGGACGACCTCGCCGGCGATGGCGCTCGTGCGCGGCATCGGGTCACCGGAGGTGGGGCTGGAGATCTGCCCCACCCGGTCAGCATCGCTGTCATGGCCCGGGTGGCCGTCGACTTCGTGGCCCGCGAAGTGCTCCAGATGCCCGGAAACGTGAACCTGCTGCTCGGCGCTGAGCGTGCCGGAGAAGACGCGGACGAGCGAGAGCCGGCCGACATACTGGTCGCTGGTCGTGCGGATGACCTCGGCCACCAACGGGCCCGCAGGATCGCCGGTGATGGCCGGGAGGTGCTCGCCGTCGGGGGTGGTCACGGCCGGCATCCACGCCTCGGTGGGAGCCGGGAAGCCGTTCTCGAATAGGGCCAGCAGTTCGGCGACGCCCACCCCGCTTGCCCAGTGCGTCGGCACGATGGGGAAGAATCGGGCGCCCGCGATGGCCGCCCGCAGATCATCGCGCAGGATGGTGGCGTCGAGTTCCTCGCCGGAGAGATAGCGATCGAGCATCGACTCGTCCTCGGACTCCTCGATGATCGCCTCGAGAACCCCGCCCCGCAGTTCCTCGACCACGCCCTCCTGGTCGCCGGTCGGCGCGCCGATCGATGCACCGGAGGCGTCGTGCACCTCCTTGCCGAGCAGGTCGATCAGACCGGTCACGGACTCACCCTCGCGCACGGGGACCTGCAGGGGCTGGGCGGCACCGAAGGCCCGCTGGATGGCGGCGACGACGGTCGCGTAGTCGTCCTGGCACTGCTCGAGCTTGGTCAGAGCGACGGCGCGGGGCATGCCGACCGCGGCGCACTCGCGCCAGAGCATCTTGGAGGCGTCGTCGACCGAGGCGCCGGCAGCGACGACGAAGAGCGCGGCGTCGGCGGCACGGAGCCCGGCGCGGACTTCACCGACGAAGTCGGCGGCACCCGGGGTGTCGAGCAGGGTGATGGCGAGGTCGCCGGCACCGATGGTGGCCACGCGCAGGGCCGTCGAGGCACCTTGGTCGGCCGCTCGCCGAGCGCCGTCTCCGCTGACCAATCGGTCGAAGAGCGTGCTCTTGCCGCCGCCGCTCGGTCCGACGAGGACGATATTGCGGATCTGAGCGGGTGATGCGGGCACAGGCGGGAGCGCCGTCGCGGCGTTGGAACGACTCATGGTCATCAACCTTAGTCCCGGCCGCCGACAGCCACCCAGGCTCCTGGCTAGGCGCGCGTCAGGGTGCTGCGAGCGCGTCGCGCACACCCGATTCCTGCTGCCCGGAGCACGGGGTCGCCTCCACTCGTGACATCCCAGGCAGCCTTGATCGCCGCCAGCTTTTCCCGTTGCGCACCGGCCGTCCAGGTGCTCGCGCATAAGTCGCCCCGCGGTCGTCGCCGACCCCGTTGGCGTCGAGTCCCAGTGCCCGGCAGGTCGCGACGGCGCGCGGCAGGTGGTAGCTCTGCGTCACGACCGTCAGCTGCGTGACGCCGAAGATCCGCTTCGCGCGCGCCCAGGAGTCATAGGTGTCGCGGCCGGCGAAATCGCGCACGACTTTGTCGGCGGGCACGCCGTGCGCGATCAGATAGTCCATCATTGCGGTGGGCTCGTCGTAGGCATGAGTCCGGTTGTCGCCGGAGACGAGGACGACCTGCACCTTGCCGGCGTCGAAGAGCGCCTTGGCGAGATCGAGGCGGTCGGCGAGGAAGGGCGTGGGCCTCCCGTTGGGGGTCAGCCCCGCACCGAGCACGAGGGCAACGGGCGCCTCGGGGACGTCCGCCACGGCATACGTATGGCCGCTGGCCTCCCCCGCGATCCAGACGTTCGATCCGACGGCGGCACCGGCGCCGAGCACCCCAGTGCTCAGTGCGGCGATCAGGATCCGCCGGCGCCACGTCATACGGCACGGGTAAGTCGGGCATGAACAGCGGTGGCCACCGCGCGCACAGAATGTGGCATCGTGTGCCGCATGGGTGGATTGGTATGGCGCGTGCTCGGCACCGGGGCGGCCGCTGCGGCCGCGGTCGTGGCGAACAAGTCGGTGACGGCCATCTGGAAGAAGGCCGGCAAAGACGACACGGTCGACCCGCAGAACCCGCACACCCCGTTGGGCGAAGCCCTGGCACTTGCCGCCGTGAGCGCGCTCGCGGCAGCTGTTGCCCGGACGATGTTCACGCGCAAAGCGGCGCAGTATTACGAGAACTCCTCCGGCCAACTGCCCGCCCCCATGCGCAAGGAAGAGACGGCCTGACGCGTCGCGCCGGGACGTCAGGCGACGGGTGTCAGTCGGGCGCGCACGAACTTGTGCCGGGGCGTGCCGGCAAAGGGATCGCGGTCCGCGGCGCTGGTCAACTCGTTCGGCGCGACGCCAGTGACGACCCGCTCACCGTCCTCGCGGTGATCGAGACCCAGCCCATTGGGCAGGGCGATATGCCCATCCTGACGCCCCTCGTCGATGCTGATCCGCGCCGTCGCCTTCCCGCGGGGGGTCTCGATCTCCACTTCGTCGCCCGGGGTGAGGCCGAGCTTCTCGGCGTCATTGGGTGAGATGCGCAACGGTCCGTCCGGCTCGCGCCGGCGCCATTCGGGGTCGCGGATGATCGTGTTCGCGGTGAAGGCCCGGCGCTCGCCGGCGGAAAGCACGAAGGGCCATTCCTGCGTGGGTCCCGGCGGAGCGTCGGTCGCCAGGTCACGAGCGGCCTGCAGCAGTTCCGGTATGACGAGGTGCACCAAGCCGTCGTCGGTGCGGACGCGCCGCCATACGGCTGCTTCGGGGTCGGCGGAGTCGTCGGCAAAGACGACGCCGCTGGTGCCCGCGAGGATCGCGTCGAAAAGCGCGTCACCGCTGGCGTGACCCGCGGCCTGAACGCTCGCCGAGTTGGCTTGGAAGGCGAGTTGCGTTGCGCCCCAAAGCAATGCGGCGCTCTGCCGGCCCTCGGGCAGGGTGGGGCCGAGGGTGCGATAGAGCAACACGGGGGCCAGGGCCGCAGCGCGCTTGTCCCCGGCGGTGGCCATCAGGAAGGCCGTGAGGAAGGCGTCGCGACCCTGCTGCGCCGCGGTTGCCAGCCGCTCGACGACCGCCGGGTCGAGCGCACCGGAGGCCTCGACCAGACGGGCGTGGATCTCCGCCTCGGGCAGGGGGCCGTCGGGCGCTTCGAGCAGCGGTGGGCGCAGATGGAAGACATTGCGGGGGAACTCGAAGTTGAAGAAGGTGGCTTCCGGCTTTTCGAACTGCGTCGGCGCCGGGAGCACGTAGTCCGCCATTCGCGCGGTCTCGGTCATGGCCACATCGATCACGACGAGGACGTCGAGGGCCGCGAGCGCCTCGCGCATCCGCGGCGAATCGGCCAGCGAGTGAGCGGGATTCGCCGACTCGACCAGCATCCCGCGGAAGCGTTTGGGGTGATCGGTGAGGATCTCCTCGGGAATCACATTGCAGGGCATCAGGCCGCCGAGAATCGGCGAGCCGGTGACCGGAGTGACGCTGGCGTGGAGTGAGGTCTCCTTGCGGGCCGTGGCGAGCGGGACCATGACGGCGGGGATATACGCCGTGCCGGTCCGTCCGAGGTTGCCGGTCAGGAGCCAGATCAGCTTCTCCAAATAGCTGACGAGCGTCGAGTTGTGGTTCATCTGGACGCCGAGGTCCTCGAAGAAGGCCGTGCGATCAGACGCGCCAATCGCGCAGACTGCTTGCCGCACCAGGGCTTCGTCGACGCCGGCGATCGTGCAGTAGCCGTCGACATCGATGCCGCCGAAGGTCGCGAGGACGTCCGCCAAGCCGCTCGCGTGCTCGGCCAACCAGTCGGTGGCGATCAGATCCTCCTGCACGAGGACGGCGATCATCGCGGCGAGCAGCCAGGCGTCGCGGCCGGGGCGTACCTGCAGGTGGATGTCCGCAAGTTCGGCGCTCTCGGTGCGGCGCGGGTCGATGACGATGAGCGTGCGCTCGGGGTCGCGGGCGATATCCCGCAGCATGGTCCGGGCGTGCGGGAAGCCGTGCGACTGCCAGGGGTTCTTGCCGAGGAAGACGGCCACCTGGGCGTTGCCGAGGTCGGACCGGACGAGGGCCGCTCCGAGCATCGAGGAGTTGACCCAGAACTCGCCGGTCTTCTCCTGAGCCAGCGCACTCGAGCGATAACCCATCCCGTAGGCCGCGAAGGTCGCCCGCGAGTAGCCGCCGCCGAGGTGGTTGCCCTGGCCGCCACCGCCGTAATACATGATCGCGTCGCCGCCGTGCTCGACGCCGATCTCTGTCAAGCGTGCGGAGATCTCGCTGATCGCGACCTCCCAACTGATCTGCTCGTAGCTGCCGTCGGCGGTTCTGCGCAGCGGGTGCAGGACGCGTTCGGCGCGGCCGTTCTGGTAACGGTCGAGCCGCAGGGGCTTCTCGCAGGTATAGCCATGGGATCCCGGGTGCAACTTGTCGCCGCGGATCTTGGCGAGCGTCCGCCCCTCAGGACCGCCCAGGGCGACCTCGAGCCCGCAGTTGCACTCGCACAGGATGCAGGCGGTCGGCTTCCACTCGTCGGTCGTCGTCGTCATGGGCAGCAGGTTAGTAGCGAATCGCTACTAATGCTAGGGTCCGGCGTATGCGGCATGCGGACCTGGCTGAGCAAGCCTGTCCCGTCGCGCGCGCCTCGACCATCGTGGGCGAGCGTTGGGTCTGGCCGATCCTGCGGTCCGCCTTCGTGGGAGCCCGCCGCTTCGAGGACTTCCAACGCGGCACGGGTGCGGCGCGGACGATCCTCACCGACCGCCTGGCACGGCTGGTCGACGACGGCATCTTGTCCAAAGACCTTCCGACAGGAGCAGATTCGGGGCACCGGGAGTATCGGTTGACCGAGAAGGGCGAGGCCCTCTACCCCGTCTTCCTGGCCTTGCTGCAGTGGGGCAGCGAGTGGACGCAACTGCCCGCAGACACGGTGGCGGTCGAGCACAGCAGCTGTGGCCACGTGACGCAACCCGTCGTCGTGTGTGCGGCGTGTCACGAGCCGTTGGCATGGCGCGACACCCGCGCGCGTTACACCCCGAGTGCCCGAACGATCGGCACGCCCGGCCGGTAGGCCAGGTGGAGATAGGACGGTGCGTCCACAACGGCAGCGTCGAGGGGGCCACCCACAGCAAGGCGGCCGATAGTGTTGCGGCGCAATGACTTCGCGGCACCTCGTGTTGCAGCCAACAGCGCTTCGGCGGGTGTCATGCGCATCTCGCGAACGGCCAGGGCGATCATGAAGGGCATCGAGTTCGAGTAGCAGGTGCCGGGATTGCAGTCGCTCGCGATCGCCACGCTCACCCCGGCGTCGATCAGCCGGCGAGCATCGGGATAGGGCGAGCGGGTCGAGAACTCCACACCCGGCAAGAGGGTGGCGACCGTCGTGTCTGCCGCACCGACGAGCGCGTCCACGTCGGCGCCGGTGAGGTAGGTGCAGTGGTCGACGCTGGCGGCGCCGAGTTCGACGGCCAGTTGGACACCGGGCCCGGGCGCGAGCTGGTTGCCGTGCACCCGCGGGAGCAGGCCCGCTGCCATACCGGCTGTGAGGATCGCCCGCGCCTCGTCGCCGTCGAAAGCGTGGGCCGAGGCGGGTTCACAAAAGACATCGACCCAGCGGGCATGAGGGGCACACGCACGGAGCATCTCTGTGGTGACCAGATCGACGTATGCCGCTCTGTCGCTGCGGTATTCGGCAGGAACGACGTGCCCACCGAGATAGGTCACCTCGTCGGTGACCTCTCGCGCAAGGCCGAGGAGTCGGGACTCCGCGGCGACATCTAGCCCGTACCCCGACTTGATCTCGACCGTGGTCGTGCCTTGGCGGCGCAGCTCGGCCAACCGCGCGTGCAGGAGGTCACGCAGCTGCTCATCGGTTGCGGCGCGGGTGGCGGCGACCGTCGTCGCGATGCCCCCGCCGTCATAGGGCACACCGGTCATCCGCGCAGCGAACTCGGCGGACCGGTCGCCGGCGAAGATCAGGTGCGTATGGCTGTCGACGAAGCCCGGCACCATGGTCCGGCCACGCAGGCTGACCGCGCGATCGGCAGCGGGGGCTTCGGTGGCCGGGCCGAGCCAGACGACCTCGCCGTGCTGGTGGATCAGGGCGGCATCACCAATGATGCCGAGGGCCGACTCGGCCGTCTCGCCGGGGCCGTCGCAGGTGACAAGTTCGGCGATATCGGCGATCAGCACCGATGAGCCGTCGCTGTAGGCGTCCCCCTTGGTCGCGGCGATATCCGCACGGAGAGCGCCGAAAAAGTCCCTCACTGGGTGCGCAACCGAGAGAGGGCAGTGGCGAGCAGCCGGGACGGATCGCCGGCCCGGTGGTGCCCATCGCGAACGACGAACTCGCCGCCGACCAGCACGTCGGTCACATCGTCGCCCGTCGCCGAAAAGATGATCTGGTCCGCTCGTGAGCCGACGGTGCGCATCGAATCACGGCGCACCGCAACAAGATCCGCTAATGCGCCGACAGTCAGGACGCCACCATCGGGCCACCCGATGCTGGCATACCCGGTCCGCGACATCGCATTGCCCAGCTCGTCCAAGCTGAATCGTCCTCGCTCGCCACTGACGAGGCGTTCGTGCATCTCCAGGCCCCGCGCCTCGACAAAGGGATCGATGATCGCGTTCTGATCCGAGCCGAGCGTCAGGCGTGCGCCCGCGTCCGCGAATTGCCGGGCCGGTCCGATGCCGTCGGCGAGATCGCGTTCGGTCGTCGGACAAAAGCACACGAAGGAGCGGGCGCGACCGAGCATCCGGATATCCGCGAGGCTGACATGCGTCGCGTGCACCGCGGTGAAGCGGTCACCGACGATCCCGCACTCCTCCAGCAATGCCGTCGGCGTGCGGTTGTAGATGAGTTGGCACGACGCGTTCTCCGCCGGCTGCTCGCTGACGTGCGCATGGACGACCCGGGCGCCGACGACCGACGCGAACTGCTCCAGCGCCTCCTTGGGCACCGCGCGGACCGAGTGCGCTGCCGCACCAATCCGAGAGGTTGCGCTGTCACGCAACTGATTCAGCCGCCCAGCCCAGGCAGCCACATCCTTGTCGGCGAAGCGCTGCTGGACCGGGTCCAAGGGCACGTGTCCGGATCCATCAAGGCCACCGGCCAGATAGAGCGTGTCGAGCAGGGTGAGCCGGATCCCGGCCGCCTGCGCCGCCGCGATGACGGCTTCGCCCATCGCATTCGGATCGGAGTAGGGCCGCCCGTCGAGGCCGTGGTGGAGATAGTGGAACTCCCCCACCGCGGTGAATCCGGACGTGACCATCTCGGTGAAGACCGCGTGGGCGAGCGCGAAGTAGGTCTCCGGCGTGAGCCGGCGAGCAACGGCATACATCTGGTCGCGCCACGTCCAGAAGTTGCCGGTGGTGTCCTGGACGCGTCCACGCAAGGCGCGGTGGAAGGCGTGGGAATGACCGTTGGCGAGGCCGGGAAGGACTAGTCCGAAACGTAGGTCGTCGGGCTCGGGCTCACACCGCGAGGTGATCCCGGTGATTCGCTCGCCCTCGATCTCGATGCGGACCTTGGGGACGGTCCCCTCGGGCAGCCGGGCATGACGTGCCCAGATCGCGATCATCACGCCTCCTGGGACAAGTCGGTCAAGGCAGTGGCCAGGGCGGTCACGCCTGCGAGACAGTCTGCCTGGTCGGCCCACTCGGCGGGCGAATGCGAAACACCGGTGGGATTGCGGACAAAGAGCATCGCGCTCGGTATGCCCGCCTGAGCAAGCACGCCAGCGTCGTGACCCGCGCCCGTCCCCAGCAGCGGTAAGCCGCCGAGCACCTCGTGCAGGCGGCTCACCAGGGCGGGCGTGAAGGGGGTGACCGGGGTCCACGACTCCTCGGTGACCTCACCTCCGGTTGTCGCCGCGAGTGCGGCCAGGTCGGCGACGACGCTGCGGACCGCGTCCGGGTCCGCGCCACGCGCGTCCAGCCAGGCGGTCGCATGGCTCGGTATGGCGTTGACTCCCCCTGGCGTCAGTCGCACCTTGCCGATGGTGGCGACGCAGCCCCGGGTGAGGGCCGCGGTGCGGGCGGCCTGGACGACGCCCGCCAGGGTGAGCATGGCGTCGTGGCGGTCGGCCATAGTCGTCGTGCCGGCGTGATTGGCCTCGCCGGGCAGGTCGATCCGCCAACGGCCGTGTGGCCAGATGTCGGTGCCGATCGCAACCGGGGCGTCGAGATGCGCCAGCGCCTTGCCCTGCTCGACGTGCAGTTCGAGATAGGTACCGATGCGCCGGACGGTCTCGGGGTCGGCACCGATCGCGGCGCCGTCACGCCCCGTGGCGGCGAAGGCATCGGCCCACGTCGTGCCGTCGTCATCGGTGAGCGCGTGGGTGCGCTCGGGCGCCATGATGCCGGTGAGCAGGCGGGAGCCGGCCAGGGCGACGCCGAAGCGGGCTCCTTCCTCGTCGACGAAGTTGGCGATGCCGATTGGTCGATTGGGCGCGATGTCGTTGGCGCGCAATAGATCCAGCGCCGCGAAGGCGCTCACGATACCGAGCGGACCGTCGAAGGCGCCGCCATCGGGGACGCTGTCGAGATGGCTACCGGTGACGATGCCGGGCCGGCCGGCGGCGACGGCTGCGTCGGGGTCGCCCCACCACGCCCACTGGTTGCCGACGCGGTCCTCGGTGAGATCGAGCCAGCGCCGGGCCGCTTGGTCGGCGAACCACTCGCGCAACTCGTGGTCGGCGTCGCTCCACGCGAAGCGCCGATAGCCACCAGACTGCCCGTCGCGACCGACGGGAGCCAGGTCGCTCCACATGTCGGCGAAGCCGGCGGCAACTCTGTCCGCGGACCCCGTCTCGGTCACGACGGGGTTCCCCCCGAGGTGAGCGAATCGGGTTGGGCGGGAACGGCATACCGGCTCTGGTCACCCTCGCGCATCGGGACGCGGACGCCGCGCTCGGCGGCGATCTCGTCGGCCCGGTCGTAGCCGGCGTCGACGTGGCGGATGACGCCCATGCCGGGGTCATTGGTCAGGACGCGGGCCAGCTTCTCGGCGGCGAGCGGCGTGCCGTCGGCGAGGCTGACCTGCCCGGCGTGCATTGAGCGGCCGATGCCGACGCCGCCGCCGTGGTGGAGGGAGACCCAGGTCGCGCCGGAGCTCGTCGCGGTGAGGGCGTTGAGCAGCGGCCAGTCGGCTATCGCATCGGACCCGTCGAGCATCGCCTCGGTCTCGCGATAGGGGCTCGCGACCGAGCCGCAGTCGAGGTGGTCACGGCCGATGACGATAGGCGCGCTGACCGCGCCGGAGGCCACGAGGTCGTTGAAGGCGAGCCCGGCCTTGTCGCGCTCGCCATAGCCGAGCCAGCAGATCCGCGCCGGAAGTCCTTGCCACGCAATGCGTTCCTGCGCGCCGCGGATCCACTTGTGGAGGCGGTCGTTGTCGGGGAAGAGGTCGAGCACGGCTTTGTCGGTGGCGGCGATGTCCTTGGGGTCACCGGAGAGGGCGGCCCAGCGGAAGGGGCCCTTGCCCTCGCAGAAGAGCGGCCGGATGTAGGCGGGGACGAAGCCGGGGAAGGCGAAGGCGCGGTCATAGCCACCCAGCCGGGCCTCGTCGCGGATGCTGTTGCCGTAGTCGAAGGTCTCGGCGCCGGCGTCCATGAAGCCGACCATCGCCTCGACGTGCCGGGCCATCGACTCACGGGCGCGATCGGTGAACTCCTCGGGCTTCTTCTCGGCGTACTCGGACCACTCGTCCAGGCCGATGCCGGTGGGCAGGTAGGACAGCGGGTCATGGGCGCTCGTCTGGTCGGTGACGAGGTCGATCTCGACGCCGCGGCGCAGCAACTCGGGGAAGACCTCGGCGGCATTGCCGACGACGCCGACAGACCAGCCGCGGCGTTCCTCCTTGGCGCGCACTGCTTTTGCGATGGCGTCATCGAGGTCGTCGGCCACCTCGTCGAGATAGCGGTGCTCGACGCGACGCTGCAGTCGGTGGGGGTCCACGTCGACAATGAGGCAGGCGCCGTCGTTCAGGGTGACGGCGAGCGGCTGCGCGCCGCCCATCCCGCCACAGCCACCGGTGAGGGTCAAGGTGCCGGCGAGAGTGCCGCCATACCTCTTCTCGGCGATCGCGGCGAAGGTCTCATAGGTGCCCTGGACGATGCCCTGGGTGCCGATGTAGATCCAGGAGCCGGCGGTCATCTGGCCGTACATCGTCAGGCCGAGGTGCTCCAGTCGCCGGAACTCGGGCCAGTTGGCCCAGTCGGGAACGAGATTGGAGTTCGCGATCAACACGCGCGGCGCCCACTCGTGGGTGCGAAAGACGCCGACCGGGCGGCCGGACTGGACGAGCATGGTCTCGTCGGCGCGCAAGTCGGTCAGCGTGCGCACCATCGCATCGAAGCTGCGCCAGTCGCGCGCGGCCCGGCCGGTGCCGCCATAGACGACAAGGTCGTCGGGGCGCTCGGCAACCTCGGGGTCAAGGTTGTTCATGAGCATCCGTAGCGGCGCTTCGGTGCTCCATTGCCGTGCGGTGAGCGTGGTGCCGCGCGCTGCGCGGACGGGGCGGGCGCCCTCCATGGCGGTCTCCTTCGACCTCGTGATTGCCGTATGCCTGCTCCCCCCAGCATCCCCCCTCGCTATCCCCGCAGCATAGCCATAGCCCGCAACGTGTCTGATATCCGAGACCTCAGCCCCGTCGAGTGGCCGGTTCAGCCCCGTCGAGTGGCCGGTCAGCCCAGTCGCGTCAGCATCTTCATGGGGACGTGCCGGTGGTCGGCTGGGGTGTAGGCAAGACTTGAGTCATGAGCGGGCTGGATGGGTGGCAACGCAGCAGATTCGAATCCGAGGGCATCGCCCACGATGTCTACCGGAAGGGCAGTGGGCCGGGCGTGATCATCTGTCACGAGATGCCCGGGCTCACGACCGGGGTGATCGGCTTCGGCGAGGAGGTCGTCGCGGCGGGCTACACCGTGCTCCTGCCTCATCTCTTCGGGCCGCGCGATGTCGCGTTCTCGATCCCGAGGGTGGTCGCCGCGATCCCGGGCATCTGTATCAGCCGAGAGTTCACGATCCTCGCGGTGGGCAAGACCGGCCGCATCGCGGGCTGGTTGCGGGCCTTGGCGCGGGAGTTGCACGCCGACGTGGGCGGGCCCGGCGTGGGCGCGCTCGGCATGTGCTTTACCGGCGGCTTCGCCCTGGCGATGATGGTCGACGCGCCCGTGATCGCTCCGGTGCTTGCGCAGCCGGCCGCCCCAATGCCGATCGGGTCCAAACGCGCCGCGGATCTCGGCCTCAGTGCGACCGATCTCGACACCGTGCGTCGTCGCGCGGCGGCCGGCTGCGAGGTGCTGGGAGTTCGGTATGCCAGCGACTCCTCGGTCGGAACGCGCTTTGCGACCCTGGAACGTGAGTTGGGCGACCGATTCACGTCGGTGGAACTCGAGGGGAAGGGTCATTCGACGCTGACCGAGCAGCGCCAGGAACGGGCCGTGGATGCCGTGCTGGCCTTCTTCGATCAGCAGTTACGCGGCTGAGTTTGGGCATGGCTGATCTGCACGACGAGCTCGCGATCGTCGCGTTCGAGACGCGAGAGTCTTTGCGGCAGTGGCTGATCGCGTCGTACGACACGAGCCCTGGAGTTTGGGTGCGCATCGCGAAGGCGAAGAGTAGCATACCGAGCGTGACCTTCCACGACGTCCTGGAGGAGGGCCTGTGCTTCGGGTGGAGCGAGTCCACCCGGCACGCCGGAGACGAGTTCACCTATTTGCAGCGATTCGCGCCCCGGCGCTCCCGCGGCACGACGTCGGCGCGGAATACCCGCTTGGTGGCCGAGTTGCGAGCGGCCGGGCTGATGACACCGGCCGGCGAAGCCGCCCTGTGAGTGGCACGGAGGGCGCGACGTCGACGCGCGATCTCGGTTCGCTGAGCGCAGCGCAACGAGCCCTCGTCGACGGGTGGTTGCCGGGCGCCGTGGTCGAAGCGGACTTGAGCTGGGGGCTGACCGAGGCGACCGTGCTGCGGGTTGCGTCGGGTGGCCGGACTTATGTTGTCAAGGCTGGCGGTCCCGGGGATCACCACCTGGCGCGCGAAATCCGGGCGCACCTGAACTGGCTCGCGCCATGGACGGCGATCGGGCGCGCGCCCATGCTTGTCTTCCACGATAGCGAGGCAAAAATCGTTGTCACGCAGTATCTTCCGGGATCACTCGCGCTCCGTTCCACATGGGCGGATGACCCGGATGTCCACCGTCAGGCCGGGGCGTTGCTGGCGCTGCTGCACGGCCAGCTCCGGGTCCGGGACGATGGCTGGGAGGCGCGCGCGAATACCCGCTCGCTCGCGTGGCTGGACGGCCGGCATCGGATCGCCGCGGACGTGGTCGGGCGGCTGCGTGGTGAGGTGATGAGTTGGCCGACCCCGCCGGCTTACCTGGTCCCAACGCATGGAGACTGGCAGCCGCGGAACTGGATCATCCACGACGATGTGGTATCGATCATCGACTTCGGACGTGCGGATCTGCGCCCAGCAGCAACGGATTTCGGCCGGCTCGCCGTGCAGGACTTCCGTCGAGATCCGCGACTGGAGCAGGCGTTCATGGAGGGCTATGGCACCGATCCACGTGAGCCGGCAGCGTGGCGCCGGATGCGGATCCGCGATGCCATCGGCACCGCAGCGTGGGCCTGCCAGGTGGGCGACGAGGAGTTCGAGGCCCAGGGCCACGGGATGATCGCCAACGCGCTGGCCGGCTGATCGCAGCTATTGCTCCGGATGCCACCAGGATCCTGAGGTCGCGCATCGTCGGCTACCTGTGGATGACGCCGCGCCGCCGAGGCGCATCTTGTCGAGACTGTTGCCATGGATTCCGTCGACGAAGTGAGGGACTATGACTGTCATGACGACGCTGCCGTGGAGTCGGCCGCTGACCCAGGCCGACCTCGCCACCATGCCCGACGACGGACATCGGTATGAACTGCTGGACGGAACGCTGCTCGTGACACCGGCGCCAGTTCCCTTGCATCAGCGTTGTATTGCTCGCCTGATGAGAGTGCTCGACCCGCTTGTAGGCGGAGAGTTCGAACTCTTCCCTGCCCCGCTCGATGTCGTCCTGGCCGATGACACCGTGCTTCAGCCCGACCTCTTGGTTGCCCGCGTGGCCGAGTTGACTGCACGCAATTTGCCGGCAGCGCCCAGGCTGGCCATTGAGATCCTGTCCCCGAGCACCCGCCGAATCGACCTGCTGCTCAAGCGTTCTCGCTATGAAGCTGCCGGATGCCCGGCCTACTGGGTCGTTGATCCCGATGAGCCGAGCATCATCGCCTGGGAATTGCGCGACGGCACGTATGCCGAGGCCGGTCGCGCGAGCGGGTCGGACGTGCTCGCGCTCACCGCGCCCTTCGCGATTCGGGTCGTTCCGTCCGATCTCGTGAACTGACCCACGGTCCTGCGGTTCAGGCCGCAAGCCCATTCGCGAACACCCGGAGCCGCTCGATGTCGGTCGGGCGCAGACCGATGTGCGGTTCGATGCGCAGAGCCAGATGCTCACCCATTCCGGGAGCGTATGCGAGACGGTCGCGCGTTGCCCGGTTGATCTCGTCATCGAACCAGGCAAACGGACGGTCGCCGACCCAGTCGGCGATCTGGTCGGTCTTCCAACACCAGCGACCGACGTGGTGGGCCGGCATGCGAAGCGGCACAACCGGGAGGTCGTCGGGGAGCCCGAGCAAGGGCGAGATGAGCCGGTTGGCATCGTGCTGCCACGTGGTCGCCCAGGCGAGATCGAAGGCGTTCGAGAGTTCGTCGAGGTCGCGGCCGTGTGCGGGGTTCAGGACCACACGGTAGGTCATGCCACCCGCCGGCGTCAGTTGGTACACGGCATATCCATGCCTGGGGGAATGACGAAACCACCTGGCCTGGAAAGGGTTCAGAGGCCCGTCGACGTCCATGAGCAGAA
>NZ_DAOQZV010000037.1:0-18629 GCF_035343835.1 Nostocoides sp.
CGGCCACGCGGCCGCGGCCACGACCTCGGTCAGCCCCAGCGACCTGCCGACCCTCGTCTTTCTCGCGGACAGCTGAGCCCGAGCTCGGCCGGGCTCAGCCGTCGACGACCCACCAGGCCGAGAAGGGCGCCAGCCAGATATAGCCGTCGCCGCCGATCGTCACCGGATGCCGGTCGCCGAGCGCATTGACGGGGTTGACGAAGCCGATCCCTTCGAACTCCATCCCGGGGAACGGGCGCCAGTCCTCGGTGAGGTTGTAAAGGCACAGCATCGGCCCAGATGCGTGCCGGCGAAGCGTCGCGAGCACGCCTCGGTCGATGTGATCGCCGAAGACTCGGGAGTCCGCACCCGCGTGCAACTGCGGCAGCGAGCCACGAACGCGCGCCAGGTGCACCAGCCCCTGGAAGATCTTGCCGGTCACCGTCGTCAGGTCGTCGCGATCCTTGGCCACCTCCCAGTCCAACCGGGGCCGGTGAGCCCAGCGATTGTCGTCCTCGTGACCGGCCTCCGAGGCCCACTGCGGGTCGTTCAGCGTCCCGAGTTCGTCACCGGACCAGATCACCGGGATGCCGCCCCAGCCGTATGCCAGCGCATGCACCAGGAAGATCCGTGCCATCGCCGCCTGCGCGGCTTCTTCGTCCTTCGCGGCCGCCAGGCCGGCCAGCGACGCGGCGGTGCCGCTGGTGCGCTTGTCCCCCGTCGCCTCGTTGTACTGGAAGACCAGCCCGCGTCCCCACGAGCCGGCGACATCGCCGGCATACCAATCGGCGAGGAAGCGCCGGTGCAGAAAACCGTTGAGGCCGACACCCGCGGCATCCCGGTCGTCGATGGCCCAGCCGATGTCGTCGTGACAACGCGTGTAGGTGATCCAGGTCCCGGCCGCCGGCGTCTCGGGCAGGGCCCGCAGAGCCGCTCGCGCCAACTCCGCATCGCCGACAGCGGCCATCGACCAGCCCTGCACCATGAGGGAGTTGTGATAGGCCAGATCGCTGACCTTGCCGACGAAGTCGCCGACGCCGAGATACTGGATCAGATCGCGCGGACCCACGATCGCCTCGGCCTTGAAGACGACGCTCGGCGCGGCGATCCGCGCGAGCGCCCGCAGCACGGCGGTCAGGTCGTGCACCTCGGGCTGGTTCTGGCAGTTGGTGCCCATCCGCTTCCAGGTGAAGGCGATCGCGTCGAGCCGCAGCACCTCGACCCCCAGATTGGCGAGGTAAAGGATGATGTCGACATATTCGCCGAGCACGTCCGGATTGCCCCAGTTGACATCCCACTGCCAGGAGTTGAACGTCGTCCAAACCCATGCGTTGAGGTCGGCGTCGAAGGTGAAGTTGCCCGGCGCGAAGTCCGGGAAGACTTCCGGCAGCGTCGCTTCATATTGGTCGGGCAGCACGCGGTCGGGGTAGGTATAGAAGAAGTCGCGATAGCGCTCCTCCCCCGCCCTGGCGCGGGCGGCCCACTCATGTTCCAGTGCAACGTGATTGAGGACGAGATCCATCACCAAGGACATGCCCCGGTCACGCAAGGCATCGGCGAGGTGCTGCAGATCGGCGGTGGTGCCGAGGTCCGGACGAACCGAGCGGTAGTCGGCCACGGCATACCCGCCGTCGTTGTCACCATCGCGCGGCCGCAGCAGCGGCATGAGGTGGAGATAGGTGACGCCGAGCTCCTGCAGGTAGTCCAGATGTGACTCGACACCGCGCAGATCGCCAGCGAACCGCTCTGTGTAGCAGGCATATCCGACCATGTGGGGGTCCTGCAGCCAGTCCGGCGTCAGCAGTCGCTCCCGGTCGTGGCTGCACAGGGCCTCCGGTCGGTCCCGGTAGGCCCGCGCGGCCCGGATCACCAGATCGCACGCCAGGGCATCCGCATCTCGCTCGGCGCTGTAGAGATGGTCGAGACTGGTCTGGATCACGACAAACCAGCGGTCGAGCCGCTGGGCAAACTCTTCCTGGCGATAGGGGTCGAGATCCGCGAGAACTTCTCGCGCGGCGGCATGGACCTGCTGGGGGGCGCGCTGCATACGCCTATCTAATCGGAGGGGGACACGCGCGCGCGAGGGGCCTTCCATCCTGTGACCACATCAGTCGGTGGGGCTCTCCGGGTCGCTCAGGCGCATCGTCACCGGCGTCGGCACTTGCACGGTCCGGGACACCGTGCACAGGCGGTCGTGCGACATCGCCAGTGCGCGCGGCAGCATCTCGCGGGCCCGGTCTCCGGCCTCGTCGTCCGGGAACCGGACGGTGAAGGTGACCTCGATGTCGGTGAGCCGATTGCCGCTCTCGTCGCGGATTTTAGTGCCGTTCGAGGTGACGTCGAAGGCCGTGGGCTCGGCCCGTTTGCCGGTGATCAGATCGACGTCGACGGCACTGCAGCCCGCGATCGCGGTCAACAACAACTCGACGGGGGTGAAGTCGCTGTCGTCGCCCGAACCGAAGGTGAGTTCGCCGCCACGGGGGTTGCGGGCGGCATACCGGCCGGATGCGATGCGGGTGAACTCGACGGACCGGGCGCCGAGACCGGGGCCGGTGCGCTCCTCACCGACCGAGGTCACGCGTCCACCGACCACATATGCACGGGGGCGTTCGTGTGCACATTGGCGGCGTACCGCTCCAGCATGGTGGCGAGGGCGGTGGGCCGGTCGAGCCCCGAATCCTCCAGCTTCGCGACCACTTGGGTCTGCCAGGTCGCTCCGTTCATGCCCGTGGTGCACCGGCCTTCGATCACGGCCAGGTAGCGGTCGCGGACGGCCTGCGAGACACCCCAGTCGGCCAGGCCCTGGTGGGCCAGGGGTAGCAGGTGCCGAAGGATGAGCTCGTCCACGGGGACCTCGCCGTAGCCCGGCCAGTAGATGCGCGCGTCGATGCCGTCGCGGGCGCACCGCTGGAAGTTCTCCTCGGCGGCGGGGAAGCTCATGCGCGACCAGACCGGGCGGTCCTCGGAGGCCAGCACCCGGACGCAGCCGTAGTAGAAGGCCGCGTTGGCGAGGACGTCGATCATCGACGGGCCCGCGGGGAGCACGCGATTCTCGACCCGCAGGTGGGGACGACCGCCGGCGGTGTCGTAGATCGGCCGGTTCCAGCGGTAGATCGTGCCATTGTGCAGGCGCAACTCGGCGAGGGTCGGAGCGATGCCCTGGTCGAGCTGGCGCATGGGATCCTCGTCGCTGCATTCGGCGAGCAGCGCGGGGAAATAGCGGACGTTCTCCTCGAAGAGGTCGAAGATCGAGGTGATCCAGCGCTCCCCGAAGAAGACGCGGGGGCGGACGCCCTGGTTCTTCAACTCGATGGCCCGGGTGTCGGTGGCCTGCTTGAACAACTCGATCCGCGTCTCGGCGTGCAGTCGCTTGCCGAAGAAGAAGGGCGAGTTCGCGGCGAGCGCGAGTTGGGGGCCGCAGATCACCTGGGCGGCGTTCCAATAGGCGGCGAAGTCGGACGGGGCGACTTGCAAGTGCAATTGCACCGAGGTGCACGCGGATTCGGGCGCGATGGTGTCGCTATAGGTCGAGACCCGCTCCCCCGTGGGGCCTTCGATGTCGAGGTAGATGTCCTCGCCGCGGGCATAGAAGATCGAGTCGTTGAGGGCGGCATACCGGTTGTTGGCGGTGATCCAGTCGCCCGCGAAGTGTTCCGGCATGATCGTCGGCAGGATGCCGATGGGCACGATGCGCGAGCCGGTGCTGCGCGCCTTGGTCTCGGCCTCGTTCAGCGAGCGGCGCAGATCGCCCTCGAGTTCGAGCGCGGCGTCGCCCGGCAGCGGCCGCGGGCTGACGTTCATCTCGATGTTGTATTGCGCCAGCTCGGTCTGGAAGTCCGGGTCGGCAATGGCCTCGAGGACTTCGAGGTTGGCGAATCGCGGCTGGAAATCGTCGTCGACGAGATTGAGCTCGATCTCCATCCCGGTCATCGGCCGCTCGAAGTCGAACTGGCTGTCCGCGAGCATGCGTTCGAAGACGTCGAGATTCTGGCGGACCTTTTCGCGGTACCGCTGGCGTTCCTCGCGGGTATAGCTCTTCGACTCGACTTCGACGCCCATTGGCACACCCAACCACATCTGCAGGCGCCTGTGCGGGACCGCTCGCAGCCGGACGGATCAGGCAACACGCGCCCACCCTCCGAGGGGTTGTCGGTGCTCCCACCTAGCCTGAAAACCATGCGGGCGCTGCACACCTCCGACTGGCACCTGGGCCGGGCGTTCAAGAACGTCGGGATGCTGGGTGTGCAGGCGCGCGCGCTCGATCAGCTCGTGGAGGTCGTGCGGTCCGAGCGGATCGAGGCGGTGCTCGTCTCGGGTGATGTCTACGACCGCGCCGTGCCCGCACCGGACGCGGTGAGCCTGCTCTCGCAGACCCTCGAGCGACTCGTCGACGCCGGTGCGCGCGTCGTCGTGAGCAGCGGCAATCACGACTCGGCCACCCGGTTGGGCTTCGCGTCGGCCCTGCTGCGCCCGGCCGGCGTGCATCTGGCGACCGCACTCGATGACATCGGCCGGGGCGTCGAGATCTCCGGCGTGACGATCTACCCCATCCCGTATCTCGAGCCCACCCTGTGTGCGGACCACCTCGGCGCGACCGAGCGCACCCACGCCGCAGTCATGCGGGCCGCGATCGCCCGCGTGCGCTCCCGGCATCGCGGCGGGCCGTATGCCGTGCTCGCGCACGCGGTCGTCACCGGTGGACAGGGGTGTGAGTCGGAGCGCGAACTCGCCGCGGGCGGGCTGTCCGCCATCCCGGCGCGCGTGTTTGCCGGGGCGGCCTATGTCGCGATGGGCCACCTGCACGGCCCCCAGCAGCTGACGCCGAGGGTCAACTACAGCGGATCACCGTGGGCGATGTCCTTTGGCGAGGCCGCCCATTCCAAGAGTTGGACTTTGGTGGACTTCTCGACGTCCGGGGAGGTGCGCCTCGAGCGCGCGCTGGTCCCGGTCGACCGCCCGCTGGCCCGTCTGCGCGGCCGGTTGGCCGACCTGCTGGCCGACCCACGGCATACGGCCGCGGAGGCTGCGTGGTGCTCGGTCGTGCTGACCGATCCGGTGCGACCGCTGGGAGCGATGGATCGGCTCCGGGCCCGCTTCCCGCATGCCATCGAGCTGACCTTCGAGCCGGCCGGCAGCATGGGTGCCCCGATGACGTATGCCCGCCGAGTCCAGGACCGCACGCCACTGGACGTGTGCTGCGACTTCGTCAGCCACGTCCGCGGTGGGGCCGGGGCCGATGCCGCCGAGCGGGAGTTGCTGGCGAGCGCCGTGGAGGCGGCCCGCAGGGACCGCGCGGTTCGTGAGGACGAGGGCGTGGCTGCCGGTGCGAGGACGGCCGAGGCCTCGTGAGACTCCACGCTCTGACCGTCGACGCCTTCGGGCCCTTCGTCGGGCCACAGCACGTCGACTTCGACGATCTCGGATCGGCGGGGCTCTTCTTGGTGCACGGACCGACCGGGGCGGGCAAGACCAGCGTCCTGGACGCCGTCTGCTTCGCGTTGTTCAGCGATGTCCCCGGCGCCCGGGCCAGCCGCGGCTTGCGCGCCGATCTGGCGGCCGCGGATCGCCCCACGGCCGTGACGCTGGAGTTCAGCAGCGCCGGCCGGCGCTTCCGGGTCGCCCGGTCACCGGAGTACGTCCGGCCCAGTCGTCGCGGCACCGGGATGACCAAGGCGCCGGCCCGCGTCGTGCTCGATGAGCGCATCGACGGAGCGTGGGCGGTCCGGTCCACTCGGATCGACGAGGCCGCCGACCTGATCAAGGACGTCGTCGGGATGGGCTTGGCCCAGTTTCAGCGAGTAGCTCTGCTCCCGCAAGGGCAGTTCGCCGACTTTTTGCGCGCGGAGCCGCGCGATCGCCACCAACTGCTCACGGCGCTGTTCGACGTCGCCACCTACGAGGATGTCGAGACCTGGCTCGCGGACGTTCGACGCAGCCATACCGAGCAGGTCACCGCGCTGACCCTCGAACTCGACTACCGGGTCCGCGCGCTCGCGGACCTGTGCAGTGGGCTGCCGGGCGCGGACGGCGACGACCCGCCTGCGGGTGACCGGTCGACGCTCACGGCGACCGCCGTGGAGCAGTGGGCCACGCTCGGACCGGAGTTGCTCGCGCGTTTGGAGGCAGCAGCGACCCAGGCGCTCGGCGATGCCGAGCACGCCGCCAGCCACGCGATGCAGTGCCAGAGTCGGCACGACGAGGCCGTTCAGATCGCGAGGCAGGTGCGCCGCGGTGCCGACGCGACCGCCGCGTTGGCTGCACTGGTCACCAGGTCCGAGCAGATCGATCGCGCGCGCAACCGGCTGCATCAGGCCACCCTGGCCGGTGAGTTGCGCGGCGAGTTGGCCAGCCTGGTCACCGCCGAGCAGGCTCGTTCCCGTGCCGCGAGCCAGGCCGATTCGGCCGCTCAGGCGCTCGCGCAGGTGCTCGTCCGCCCGGTCACCACGGGTGAGATCGCGCGGCTGGCCGCGCAGGAGCCCGAGCTGGGCACCCAACTCGACGGGATCCGCACCGCCCTCGCCGACGCACGCACGGCCCGCCGCACCCGAGACGAGGCGGTGGCCAGGCTCGCCGAAGCCCAGGCCCGGAACGCGCACAGCACATCGCGCCTCGCGGCGGCGGCCGAGCGCCACACGGTCCGTGCCGACGAGCAGGCAAGACAGCGTGCCCTCGCCGACGACCTCCTGCCCGCCCAGGCGTCGCACGCGCAGGCGACCCGCGTACACGCGCTCGTGACGGACCTGATCCGCTGCTTCGGGGCCCTGGATGTGATCGTGCCCGACCTGCTCACCGCGCGCGAGGCCCACGTCCAGGCACGCGAGGAATTGGTGTGCCAGCAGGAGCGACGGCTGAGCGACCTTGCGGCTGAGCTGGCGACCCGGCTGACGCCCGACTCGCCGTGCCCGGTCTGCGGGTCGGGCGTGCATCCCCAACCGGCCCCGCCGGCCACCGGGTGGTCGCCGGAGGACCTGGCGGCGACAGAAGCGGCCGTCGACGCGGCAGCCGCTCGAGTGGGAGGGCTCGATCGCGAGCGGCACGCCACCGAGGCGATTCGCGATCGATTGCTCACTGATCTCGCGTCCGAGCTCGAGGCTCCGCCGCCGGCGGGGATCGGGCCGTGGCAGGCGATGCTGATCGCGCAGGCGACAACTCTTCGGCAGCTGAGCACGCGGGCCGCCGCAGCCGCCGACGCCGCGGCGACGCTGCCGGCGCTGGAGGCACAGGTCGCTTCCGATCAGCAGGAAGCCGAGCGTTTGGCGCTCGCCGCCGCCAGGGCGGAGGCGAGTCTTGCGGACGCCCAGGGTGCCGCCGACTCGGCGGCCGTTCACCTGAACGTCGCGATCGACCAGCTCGGCGATGCCGTCGCCGATCATGCCCGCGGCTGCCCGTGCCGGCCGGGCGGCGACGGCCCGGCGGCGGCGACGGATAGAGCCGTCGCCGTGCTCACGGCTCATCAGCGCTACGCCGCCGCACTCCACGAGGCTCACTCCGCCGAAGGCGCTGCGACCTCGACCGCGGACGCCCTGGCCACCGCTGCGGCCGCCTTTGCGCTGGCTCTCGCAAGCTCCGGTTTCGGCGATCGAGCGAGCCTCGAAGCGGCGCTGCTCCCGGCCGCGGACTGCGCCCGCCTGCAGACCCAGATCACCGCTCATGATCAGCAGGTGGCGATCAACCGGGCCACCCTCGACGACCCGGAGGTCGCAGCGGCGCTCGCCGGGCCGCAGGCCACGAACCCGGAGATGACCGGTGCGGCCCTGACAACGGCTCGGGAGGCCGCCATGTCCACCGATCGGGCACGTCACGACACCGAGCGGATCGCGCACGCGGCTCGGGCTGCGGTCAACGCCGTACTCGAAGGCGCCGCCTCCGTGACCGATGCGCGCGGCGAGTCGGCCCGCGTCGCCGCCCTGGCCGATCTGGCCGGTGGCACCTCGCCAGACAACACACTGCGGATGCGACTGTCGACCTTTGTGCTCGCGTCGCGGCTGGAGCGGGTGGTCGATCTGGCCAACGAGCGGCTGCGACTGATGGGCGACGGACGCTTTCAACTCGAACACGACGACTCTCTGGCCGGCCGTGGCGCTCGCAGCGGGCTCGGGCTGCGCATTCGTGACGCCTGGTCGGGCACGACACGCGCGCCGTCCAGCCTCTCCGGCGGCGAATCCTTCATCGCCTCGCTCGCCCTCGCTTTAGGCCTGGCCGATGCCTTGCGCGAGAGCGTCGGGGGCATCGAGCTACAGACTCTTTTCATCGACGAGGGCTTCGGCGCGCTCGACGAGGCGAGCCTGGACGATGTCCTCGGGGTGCTGGATGCGTTGCGCGACGGCGGCCGCGCGGTCGGTGTGGTCAGTCACGTCCCGGAGTTGCGCGACCGCATACCGGCGCAGTTGACCGTGACGAAATCGCCGCAGGGGTCGACGCTCGCCACCACGACGACTCTCGCTGCGACCGCCTGATCAGGCGAAGTCCTCGATCGGGGGGCAACTGCACATCAGGTTGCGATCGCCGTAGGCGCCGTCGATCCGGCCGACGGGCGGCCAGTACTTCTGGCCGGCATGCCCGCCCGGGAAGACCGCGCGTTCGCGGTCGTAGGGGTGGGTCCACTCTCCGACGATCGCCGCGGCCGTATGCGGTGCCTGCCGCAGCACGCTGTCGGCGACCGGGACCAGGCCGTCGATGACCTCCTGGATCTCGGCCCGTATGGCCAGCATGGCCGCGCAGAAGCGGTCGATCTCGCCCAGATCCTCCGACTCGGTCGGCTCGACCATCAAGGTGCCGGCCACCGGGAAGGACATGGTCGGCGCGTGGAATCCGTAGTCGATCAGCCGCTTGGCGACATCGTCGACAGTGACGCCGCTGATCCTGGTCAACTCGCGCAGGTCGAGGATGCACTCGTGGGCCACGAGCCCGTCGGTGCCGCTGTAGAGCACGGGATAGGCCTCGCGCAGGCGGGCCGCGATGTAGTTCGCGTTGAGGACGGCGATCTGGGTGGCCCGCGTCAGCCCCGCGCCCCCCATCAGCCGGATGTAGGCCCAAGAGATTGCCAGGATGCCAGCCGACCCGAATGGTGCCGCCGACACCGGCTCTCCGTGCCGCTCGGGCAGTTCGGGGTTGCGCGGCAGGTGCGGTGCCAGGTGCGCCCGAACCCCGACCGGGCCGACGCCGGGCCCGCCCCCGCCGTGGGGGATGCAGAAGGTCTTGTGCAGGTTCAAGTGCGAGACATCGCTCCCGAATCGGCCCGGGCGGGCCAGGCCGACGAGGGCGTTGAGATTTGCGCCGTCGACATAGACCTGACCACCGGCGTCGTGCACCAAGGCACATAGGTCGCCGATGGTGTCCTCGTACACGCCGTGGGTGGAGGGATAGGTGACCATGATCGCGGCCACCGACTCCCGGTGGTCTTCGAGCTTGACCTTCAGGTCATCCATGTCGACATTGCCAGAGATCGGGTCCGTCGCGACGACGACGACCTTCATCCCGGCCATCACCGCGCTGGCGGCGTTGGTGCCGTGCGCACTCTGCGGGATCAGGCAGATGGTTCGGTGCGCTTGACCATTGGCTCGGTGGTAGTCACGGATGGCGAGCAGCCCGGCGAGTTCACCCTGGGAGCCCGCGTTCGGCTGGACGGACACCGCGTCATAGCCGGTGATCTCGCACAGCCAGCCCTCGAGTTGCGCAATGAGCTCTCGATAGCCCGCCGTGTGCGCCGACGGTGCGAAGGGGTGGATGTCGGCGAACTCCGGCCAGGTGACGGCCACCATCTCGGTCGTGGCGTTGAGTTTCATCGTGCACGAACCGAGCGGGATCATGCCGCGATCCAGGGCAAAGTCCTTGTCCGCGAGCCCCCGCAGGTAGCGCAGCATCGCGGTTTCACTGCGGTGGCGGTGGAAGGTCGGGTGGGTGAGGTACTCCGAGGTCCGCTGTAGGGCTTCGGGCACACCGGGCGCCGCATCGGCCTCCCCGGCGGCACTGGACCCGAAGCACTCCAGGACCGCGGCAATATCGGCGTCCGTCGTCGTCTCGTCGACGCTCACACTCACCAGGTCCTCACCGGCCCGGAACAGGCTGATCCCCCGGCCATCGGCGGCCGCGACGATGGCGTCGCCCCGGCCGGGGACGACCGCGGTCAGGGTGTCGAAGAAGTGATCACCGGCGAGTTCGATGCCGTCCCTGGTCAGGTGGGCTTTGAGCGCCATCGCCTTGTCGTGGACGCGCTCGGCGATCGCCTTCAGGCCGTCGGGGCCGTGGTAGACGGCATACATCGAGGCCATGACGGCGAGCAGCACTTGGGCGGTGCAGATATTCGACGTCGCCTTTTCGCGGCGGATGTGCTGCTCGCGGGTCTGCAGGGCGAGCCGGTATGCCGCGTGGCCGGCGCTGTCGACCGACACACCCACCAGCCGCCCGGGCAGGGTGCGCTCCAGCCCCTTGCGGACGCTGATATAGCCCGCGTGCGGACCGCCGAACATCATCGGCACACCGAAGCGCTGGCTGCTCCCGACCGCGATATCGGCGCCCCACTCCCCCGGCGGCACCACGATCGTCAGCGCCAGCAGGTCCGCGGCGGCCGTTATCAACGCACCGGCCTCATGGGCAGCGGCGGCCAGGTCGCGATAGTCGCGCAGTTCGCCGCGGGCATCGGGGTATTGCACCAGCACACCGAAGACGTCACGCCCGTCGGTCGCGTCCACCAAGGCGGCCGTGGTCCTCACGTCGCGAAGGTCCGCCGCCACCACCGTAATGCCGATGGCTTCGGCGCGGGTGCGCACCACATCCAGGGTCTGGCCGAAGATGCGCTCGTCGGCGAGCAGCACGCCGTCGGGGATCCCGCGGACCGACCGATGCATCAAGGCCATGGCCTCCGCGGCGGCTGTCGCCTCGTCCAGCAATGACGCTCCGGCCGTGGCCAAGCCGGTCAGGTCGGCGATCATCGTCTGAAAGTTGACGAGGGCCTCGAGCCGGCCCTGGGAGATCTCGGGCTGGTAGGGCGTGTACGCGGTGTACCACGCCGGGTTCTCCAGGACATTGCGGGCGATGACCGGCGGCGTGATCGTGCCGTAATAGCCCTGCCCGATCATCGAGCGGGTGACGACATTGCGGCCGGCGAGATCACGCAACTCGCCGATGACCGCGTGCTCAGACTCGGCCGGGGCGATCGCTAGGACCGTGTCGCTGCGGATCGCCCGCGGAATGGCCCGATCGCACAAAGCATCGAGGCTGCTTTGCCCGACGACACCGAGCATGCGCTCCAGATCGCTTTCGCGCGGACCGATGTGACGGGCGGCGAATTCGGGCAACACACTCACGACGACTCCCTGAAATGGACGGCGCTGTGAGCTTACTTGCCCGCGACCTCAGGGCGTGTCCGCCGGCCTTCGGGTCAGCCGACGCGCGCGGCTCGCCGAGCCCGCAGCTCATCCTCGGGGTGCTCAGCCGGCTCGTCGGTCGACTCCTCGCCGGGCAGGTGCGCCAGGGAACCCTCGACCTCCTGCCAGACCTTGCCCAGGGCGATCCCGAAGACGCCCTGTCCGCCCTGCAGGAGGTCGAACATCTCGGTCGGTGACGTGCATTCGAAAACAGAGGCACCGTCGCTGAGCAGCGTCACCTGAGCCAGGTCGTCGACGCCGCGAGCGCGTAGGTGCTCGATCGCCAGCCGGATCTGGTGGAGCGACACCCCGGTATCGAGCAGACGTTTGACGACCTTGAGGACCAGGATGTCGCGGAATCCGTAGAGCCGTTGTGACCCGGAGCCGGAGGCCGGCCGAACCGACGGCTCCACTAGGCCGGTGCGGGCCCAGTAGTCGAGTTGGCGGTAGGTGATGCCCGCGGCCTTGCACGCGGTCACCCCGCGGTAGCCGATATGCCCGTACGGGTCGCTCAGGTCGTCGAAGAGCGCGTCCTGGGTGACCTGCGGCGACGCCGGCAGCTGGCCACGTTCGTCGGCACCGCTCACGCTTCCTCCTGATGGCGACCTATCGGATCGTTGTCGTCTTCGACGGTAGGCCTGTGACCGGGCGTGGTCAACGACATCGCCCCAGCGCCGATCGGCGTGTCGCTCCACCGGAGGTAACGATTTCGACTCTCAATGTCAACATAACCCTTAGACCACATCCGTCACACCATTCACTTAGGCGTCAAAATCTTCCGGCGAGATGTGGTCCAGGAACTCCTTGAACTTCTCCACCTCGTCATCGGTCTCTTCCGCCAGCGTGATGCCGCTCTCCGCCAGCAGATCCTCGGTGGTGAGCACTTCGGCACCGGTGCGGATGGCCAGCGCGATGGCATCGGAGGCGCGCGAGTCGATCTCCACCCCGCTGCCCAGCACGAGCGTGGCGTAATACACCCCGTCGTCGATGCGCTCGATGCGCACCGTCCGCAACTCGTCCCCGAGGGCCGTGACGACATTGACGAGCAGGTCATGGGTCAGCGGTCGCGGCGGCACGACCCCCTGCTGCGCATAGGCGATCGCGGTGGCCTCCGCAGCCCCGATCCAGATCGGCAGATGCCGGGCTCCGTCACGCTCGCGCAACAGGACAATGGGCTGGTTGGTGGGCATTTCGACCCGCACACCCAGGACGTCGAGCGGCTTCACGCGTTTACCGTACCCCGGCGACCACACCGCTCAGCCGCGACGCCCCAACTCGTCCTTGACCAGGGCCGTATGCAGCCCCAGACAGGCGAGCGCGACCGAGGCGGCATCGGGGCTGCTTGCCCCGGCGGCCGCGTAGTCGACCAGCCCCACCTCGCGTTCCGCGGCCGTGCGGAAGACCCGCAGATGACGCGCCTCGATGCCGAAGCGTCCGAGATCGGCAGCTGCCGAGGCGATCCGGGCGGACTGACCGCTGAAATGGCCGTCCTTGTCGGCGCGCAGCATCGAGTAGGACACCAACTCCTCGATCAGCTCTCGCGAGGCGCCCGATGTGCGGGCGAGCTCGGCGAGGGTCAGGCGCGCATCGACCGCATCGCGCAGCGACTCGGCGCCCGGAAGGTCGGGGTCCGTGGTGACGGCCGGCGGCTCCGGCGTCGCCCCGGCTGGGGCACCGAGGTCGACGCTCAGCCCACGATCCATGCCATCGAGGGCCTCGCGGATCACCTTCAATGGCCAGAAACGGTCGCGCTGGGCGCGCAGGACGAAGCTCAACCGCTCGACATCGTGATCGGCATACAGGCGATAGCCGGACGGAGCCCGCTGCGGGGTCAGCAGGCCCTCGGCCTCGAGGAAGCGGATCTTGGAGATGCTGACATCCGGGAATTCCTCGCGCAGGGCATCGAGGACGGCGCCGATCCGGCGGAGAGCCATGGGTGGGCTCAGCCGCGGGCTTGGCGGAACACCAGGCGGAACTTGCCGATCTGGACTTCGTCGTGGTCCTGCAGGGCCACCTCGTCGACACGCTGGCGGTTGACATAGGTGCCGTTGAGCGATCCCACATCCCGGATCACGAAGCGGTCGTCCTCCCAGCTGAAGACCGCGTGCTTGCGTGAGACCGTGACATCGTCGAGGAAGATGTCGCTGTCCGGCCCGCGCCCGGAGGTGACCTCCGCATTGTCGAGCAGGAACCGGGCACCGGCATTGGCACCGTGTTGCACGATGAGCAAGGCGGTGCCAGGGCGCAGGGCATCGATCAGCCCCAGATCCTCGCGGGAGAGCCCGGGGTCGGGATCGGACCACTCCGGCCCGCCACCGGTGGCCGGGAGGCGCTGGGTGGACGGGCCGAATCGGAAGACGTCCTCGGGCGGTGGTCCGTCCGGGTTCGACGTCGCGTCGCTCATGATGGGCCTCCTCGGGCCGGGACTGGCGGTGGTTCAGGCGAGATTGTCGCGGTAGCCGGCCGCGTCCATCAGCGCTTCGAGTTGAGCGGCGTCGCCGGCGGTCATCTCGTAGACCCAACCCTCGCCGTACGGATCGGTGTTGAGCAACTCCGGTGCACCGTCGAGGGCCTCGTTGACCGCGGTGACCGTGCCGCTCAGCGGTGAGTACAAGTCGCTGACCGATTTGGTCGACTCGATCTCGCCACAGGCATCGCCTGCGGTGAGGTCGGCTCCAACGGTCGGCAAGGTGACATAGACGACGTCGCCGAGCGCATCCTGGGCGTATGCCGTGATGCCCACACGAACGGTGTCGGCCGCACCCAGACGCACCCACTCGTGCTCAGGGGTGTAACGCAGATCTTCGGGGTAGTCGAACTCCGTCATGGCAGCGGCTCCTTCGTCGTCGGTCTGTGTCAACCCTAATGTGCCCAAGACGCAGCTTCCGCCGCTAGCCCGAGGTCGGTGACGGTGAGGGTACCGGCTCGGCGAATCGCGGTGTGCTCGGGGTGACCACGGCCGTGATCTGCACCGACTCGACAGGCACGATGGTGACCTCACCGCCGGCATTACGCACCGACTCCTGCACCCCGCCGGGGATGCCCATCGCCGAGGTGAGCGTCTGGGCATCGCCGATGACCAGGAAGGTGTAGGGGGCGCTCACGATGGTGTCGGACACGCTGACGGCGCCGTCGCTCTCGGTGAAGAAGGTCTGGGCGACCACGCGGACGTCGCCGATTTGGATGACCTCCGCCCCCGCGTCCCGCAGCTCCTGCAGGGTGTCGAGCAGGAGGGTTGCACCGACCTTGCCCTGCGGATCGGTGATCGTCATCTTGATGCCCGGTCCCTGCGCCGGGACGGTGCCCGCGAGGATCGCCAGCGAATCCGCACGGGACTTCGTCAGAGCCAAGGCGGCGGCCTCGCTGTCGGCGCCGCTGGCGAGCCGGTCCTGAGTGCGCTCCAACTCCCGCAACTGGACGCCGAGGCGGACCCCCTCCTGGGTGACGGTGTCGAGGATCCCGACGAGATCCTGCTCGCGCAGCGTCTCAAGGCCCTGGCTGCGCGTCTGACGCACCTGCGTGGCGATGGCGAATCCGAGCAGCAACGCCAAGCACAGCGCCAGCAGATTGGCTCGGGTCGGGCGCGGACCGCCCATCCGGATCAGGCGACGCCAGGCACCTCGGTCGTCGCCGGTCGGCGGGGTGGGCGGCGCACTCGCGGAGTCGTCGATCGGCATACGGGATCAGGCGTGGAAGAGGTGGCGGCGGATGGCGGCCACGTTGGAGAAGATGCGCACGCCGAGGACGACGACGACCCCGGTGGACAGCTGTGAGCCGACCCCGAGTTGATCGCCGAGGAAGACGATCACTGCGGCGACCACGACATTCGACAGGAACGAGACGACAAAGACTTTGTCGTTGAAGTTGCCGTCCAGCACAGCGCGAATGCCGCCGAAGACCGCGTCGAGGGCCGCGATGACGGCGATGGGCAGGTAGGGCTGCAGCCAGAGCGGCACGTCCGGCTTGACGACGAGGCCGATGAGGATGCCGGCCACCAGGCCGAGGGCGGGGATCACGAGCTGCCTTCTGTCGGTCGGTGGGCGCGTTCGGTGGCCGGCACGGGCGCGCCCGGGAGGGTCACATCGCCTTGGGTGGAGATGTCGGAGCGGATTCCGTAGTTGTTGGTCAAGGATTTCACGTATGCCGCGCCCAGGCCCGCCCCGAAACGCGCCAGCAGCGTGTCGGGGTCACCGATCGCCACGATCCGGTAGGGCGGCACGAGCGGGCGGTAGTTGACGAGGATCGCGCTCCCGGCAAAACGGATGGGCGATCTGGCGGTCAGCCGCTGCCCGTTGATCGCGATGGCCTCGGCGCCGGCTTCCCACAGGGCGTTGGTGACGATGAAGACGTCCCGCGAGAGCACCGTGCCGGTGGTTCCGTCGGACCCGCTCGCCGCCGTCGCGGCGTCATCGAGGGTGACGGTGATGCCGGGACCGCGCACGGCCTCGATCCCGGTGGTCAGGCGGAGCTTGTCGATCTCGCCGGACAGGCCGCTCAGTTGCGCCCGCGACAGAGCGGCTCGTTCCAGCGTGGCGATGTCGCGGGCGCGCTCCTGGATCGCCCCCGAACGCTCATCGACGAGGGTGCGACGGGCGTCGATTTGGGCGATCAGATCGGCGCGGACTTTGGCGCCCGCGACCTGATCCGTGCGCAAAGTGGTCGAAGCCAGGGCGAGAAGCAGGCCGATGAGCATCGCGGTGACGACGACGACCGGGGTGCCGACCGGGGTGGCCCCGGGCAATCCGGCGCGTTCGCGGCGCGCGGCGGCCGCGGCATACGCCGGGTCTTGGGGACGCTCGAGCATCGCGGTGATCAGCGTCATGGACTCATCGACGCGCCGCGTCGTGGGGGCGGTCATACGGGAGAGCTGCGGGCGGCGCGCAGGTAACGGCGCAGTTGCGCGGCATACATCAGACCGGCGACCCAATAGAGCACCACACCCCACCAGGCGAAGCCCCAGCCGATCGGGCGCGCCCAGGTGGCGAGAGTGCCCGTGCCGTCGGCGAGCAGCAGCAGGGGGAACGCATAGAGCAGATTGAAGGTCGCGGCCTTGCCGACGAAATGCACAGGCAACTCACGCAGGCCGCGGGTGCGGGCGATGAGGAGCAATACCGTGAGGAAGACCTCGCGGCCGATCAGGACCACGACCAGCCACCACGGGATGATCTCGCGCCAGGCCAGCCCGAGCAGCGTGGTCAGGATGTAGAGCCGGTCGGCGACGGGATCGAGGACCGCACCCAGATTCGAGACCAGTCCGAAGGAGCGGGCGATCTTCCCGTCGAGGTAATCGCTGATCCCCGAGCCCATGAGCACGAGCAGCGCGAGCCCGTCGCGATGGGTCAGGATCGCCCAGAGAAAGACCGGGACGCCGACCAGGCGAAGCATGGACAAGACGTTGGGGATGGTCCAGACCCGATCCGCCGTTCCTGTTGCCACTGCCTCACGAGCCACACCGGAAGCCTAAACGGTGGGCCAAGCAGCGGCGTTACATTCCCTTCGACATCCCACCGACGACGAGAGACTTCCGTATGAGTGAGCGCATCCTCGATCTCGACCTGGCCGCCTTGCGCGAGCGCACGAGCGCCAAGTGGACGGCCTATCCCCCCGACGTCATCCCGGCCTGGGTAGCCGAGATGGACGTGCGCCTCGCCCCCGAGGTGCGCTCGGCCCTGGGCGCTGCCCTCGACTTGGGCGACACGGGGTATCCCACCGCGCCGACCTACACCTCTGCCTTCGTCGACTTCGCCCACCGGCACTGGGACTGGGCGGTTGCGCCGGAACTGACTCGCCTGGCGCCGGACGTGATGATGGGCATCCTGCTGCTGCTGTTGAAGGTGACCGACGAGGGCGACAGCGTGGTGATCAACGATCCGGTCTATCCGCCGTTCGATCACTTCCCCCGGCTCGCCGGGCGTCAGGTGGTCCGTGCCGAGTTGACGGTCGATGATCGACTCGATCTCCAGACCCTCGAGAGCGCCTTCGCCGCGGCCACGCGGACCGGCCGGCGAGCGGCATACCTGCTGTGCAGCCCCCACAACCCGACGGGCACTGTCCACGATGTGGACGAGCTGTCCGCCCTGGCGCGGTTGGCGCACCGCTACGGCGTCACGGTGATCTCGGATGAGATCCACGCACCGATCGTCTATGCGCCATCGACTTTCGTGCCCTATTTGACCGTGCCAATGACAGAGGGTGCTTTTGCCGTGCATTCCGCGGCAAAGACATTCTCGTTGGCGGGCCTCAAGGCCGGCATGCTCGTCGGCGGCAGCGACGGCGCGGCGGTTCTCCAGCAGTTGGCCCACGGCCCGAACGCGAGCCTGTCCGGGGTCATCGCGCAGTCCACCGCCTGGGTCCACGGGGACGCGTGGTTGGCGCGATTGCTTGCCGAACTGGACGAGAACCGGCGTCTCGTCGTTGAACAGCTTGCACGGGACCTGCCCGAGATCACCGTCAGAATGCCGGCGGCCACGTACTTGATGTGGCTGGATTGCCGGGCGCTGGAGCTTGCCGAGGATCCGGCCGCCTTCTTCCTCGACCGGGCTCGAGTAGCCCTGAATTCCGGGCCGACCTTCGGCCCGCGCGGGTCGGGCCATGTCCGTTTGAACATCGCCACCTCCCCTGCCATCCTCGGCGAGATAGTTGACCGTTTGACAGCTTCTGTGCGGGAGCGTTCGCGTCATAGATAACTTGTGACATTCGAAGTCCCCCTGTTGAGCGGCCCCGGAGAGAATCTCCGGGGCCGTTTCGTTATATGCGCGCAAAAGCGTTTCCGCGAGTAGCTAAAAGATCATTCATGGATTCCCTGAACCCCTGAGCTGCGGTTCCAACCGTGGGTAACGTCAAAATTCGGATATTGCCGAGGGTCAACATGACGTTGTTACCTTGCCACATCGCGAGACACGGCTTTCCCTCTTTGTTATTTGGCTGACCGAGGAGTAGCTTCGTCATTGCTCCACGTGGCGAAAGCCATGATCGATGAAATGATTCCCATGTCGAACGCGTATCGCGCCCGGCACACCGCGCCCAAGACCCGCTCCGGTCGCGGCACCGCGGTCGTTGCCGCGACCGGTCTACTGACCACGCCGACCCTCGCTTCAATCCCCGTATTCACCGCCGTCGGCGCGCTCGCGATGGCCACGTCCCCCTCCGCCGCGACCGAGATCGCCGTCACCAACCTCGCCGCGACACTGGACACGCCGGCATCGGGTTCGAAGATCAACACCACGGACACGATGAAGCTCAGCTGGAGCTTCGATGTCCCGAGCGGGGCGACCGAAGGCGACA
>NZ_DAOQZV010000038.1:0-7224 GCF_035343835.1 Nostocoides sp.
ACATGCGGAAGGACTGCTCCACGTGCCACAGCTCGTGGTAGGAGCCGATGACCTCCTCCGCGGGCATCACCGTGGCGGGGATGTTGGGGACATACCCTTTCAGCCCGGCAAGCCGCCGCGCTCGGGCGATCGAGGCCGCGTCCAGTGCTTTCGCGCCGTTCCTCACTTTCATTTCACGAATCGTGGTGTGCGGGCGGACTTTTCACCTGACTTGGGCCAACTTAGTGCGCAGTGGTCAGCGGCCGTGGATGGCGTTGAGGGTCCAGCACCCGCAGCGAGTCCGCTTTCGAGGTCGGCTCCACCACCCGCGCCAGCACGAGCTGCTTGAACGCCTCATCCCCGACCGCGTCGAAGCCCAACCGGGCATATGCCTCGCCCAGGACCACAACACGGCGCTGGCCTTCGCGGTGATCACGCCCCGGCCCGAACTCACCCCCGCCTCCAGGCGTAGGTCAAGAGCATCCTGACCAGGCCGTAACCGCCGCCGCGCCTCCGCAACCAAGGCCGCCAGCTCAGCCCCGGAGCGAGCGGTACCGACATGCTCCAACACGACATCACGACCGCCGCGGCGCTCGGCAATCTGAACCTTTGTGCTGCCCGTCCGACCCGGCACCTTACGCACGAACACCACAAACAGGCACCCTACTCAGCGAGCGGGGTGTGTCACTCAGAACCCAGACACGTCCCTGACCAGCACAAATAGCCCGCAAAACGAGAACTCGCCGTCAGATGGCACGACTCAGGCCTGACGTCGAATCGTCAGGACTCCAGGACACTCAGCCGCGGAAGGGGATTCGCGAGCGGAGGACGGGCACGTCGTATCCGCGCGTGCGCAGCATCGCGCGCATCGACTCCTCGGCGACTGGGCCGTTGGGCGAGGGGGAGATGGCGACGGCGCGGATCGGCAACGGCATACGTGCGGTAGTGAGCGGGCCGCCGCTCGCGTCGCCGGCACCGGTTAGCCAGAGGTGTGGCGCCATCCCGTATGCCGTGGCTCGGTAGCGCACGACGCCCGGGAAGCCGGCCAGGCCGGCCGGGTCGATCAGCGTGGTGCTGTGCCGCGTCTCGCGTTCGTCGTGGAAACCGTCGTGCTTGATCAGGACGAGGGCCTGCTCCATGTCGTCGAGGGTCTCGCTGAGCGCATCGACCATGCCCGTGCGAGCGTCGGCCTCGCCTGCGGCAGAAGCGAGTTCGTGGGCCGCCGCGAGTTCCTCGGGGAGGCCCTCGAAGACCGCGGCGACGAGCGCCTGCTGATCGGGCAGCGCATACCGGACGGGGCTCCAGGGGCGCTGACGGATCAACCGGCCGATGCGTGGATCGCTCGGCTGCTCGACCAATGGGCAGTCCGCATCGCACAGAATCCGAAGTGGCACAAGCGGATCCAGGCCGATGGCATACGACTCTCCCGCGCCGCCATAGCAGCGCCACATCGCCAGCAGGTCCCAGTGCTGCGCTGCCGAGAGGATGAAGAAGATGCCCGGCGAGGGCCCGGCTATTTCCTGCTCACTGCGATCGACCTTGTCCTGAAGCATGCGAGCGAAGGGATCGCCGCCGGCAGCGCGGGCGCCGAGTTCGTCGCGGATACGCCGATAGCCGAGCTCGACCTCGTGGGCATCGTTGAGGAAGGCCGACGCCGTGGACCACAGGACGTGGTTGGTGACGATCGAGATGAGCCCGGCACCGTCGGTGTAATGCCAGACGAGTTGATCGGGGTCAAGTGCGTCCATCTGGGTCACACCCGAAGACAATATTCGGCGCGGCACTCCCCTTCCGCGCATCTGCCGCTGACGTAGTTCATCCGGCACCGCGGGCACCGCGCGGTCGCCTAGGGTCGCGCCCGTGGACTGGTGGGACCTCGTGCGTGAGCGGCTTACTCCGGCGGCGCGCGGGGGTGGGATCACGGCATACGGGCTGGGAGCGGTGCTGCTCGTCGCGGCCGGTGCGGCGGCGTGGGAGCCGCTCTGGCATCGGCTGCGCATCATCGTCACGCTCGTCCACGAGCTCGGCCATGCGAGCGTCGGGATGGCGTGTGGGCGACGCTTCACCGGCTTCGTCGTGCGGGGCGACGCGTCGGGGCACGCCGTAACCGTCGGACCCAGCCGTGGCTTCGGGCGAGTGGCGACGACCTGGGCGGGCTATCCGGCACCCGCGCTCGCCGGGGCGGCGCTGATCACGGCGGTCGTGCGAGGCCACGCTGCGCCCGTCCTGGGAGCGGCCTTGGTCGGTTCGATTCTCGTTGCGACACAGGTGCGTTCGCTGCTGACTGCGCTCGTCGTGATGCTCACCGGTGCGGCGACCGGGGGGCTGTGGTGGTGGCGCGACGACGCCGTCCAGACCTATGTCGCGCTGGCGGCCAGCGTGCTGCTGCTCGCCGGGGGCTGGCGCGGTCTGGCCAATGTCACCCGCCGCGGACGACCCACGGACGACCCGGCCGTGCTGGCTGCGCTCACCCACCTCCCCGCGCCCGTATGGCTGCTCAGCTGGCTCGTCGTGAACCTCGCCGCCAGTGGGGTCGCGGTCCTCGCGCTGCGTGCGGCCCTCTAATGACACCGGTCGTCGTGACCTTCGATCCAGACGTCGGCCTCATCGCGCCTGAACCGGATCTCCGTCCGCCAGCGGATTGACCACGCGCAGGCCGGGGAACCAGGAGAAGTCGCGGTCCGCGGACCAGAGCGCATCGACGCCGTGCGCCAGGCAGATGGCGGCGATCCGGGCCTCATGGATCCGTGGCCCGGTGACCGCGCCGCCCGAGATCAGTTCGTCAAGCACCTGCAGGTGATCACGGGCTTCACCGATGAGATGCACGCCCGGATGGTTGGTCAGCGCGGTGATCGCCCGAAGCGCGTCGGCGGGTGGCGTCGGAGGTCGATAGATCCGCGGGTGCGTCGTCACCGCGAGGAACTCGTGCACGCATGGCCACGGGATGGCGCAACCTCCGCGACCTGAGGCCGCTCGCCGCACGGCCCCCAGCGCGCGCTCATGGTGCGCGGCGTCCTCGCGGTGGGCGGAGACGAGCAGGTTGGTATCGAGGGCGATCACTCGGTCAATCCATACGAGCGCGCGATGGCGTCCGCCGGCTCGAGGTCGCTCGCCAGGCCCTGACCGGGGAACGTCTCGAAGAAGAACTCGACGGCACTCGCGCCCTCGCGTCGCCGATCGAGCTCACTGCGCAGCCCATCGATGATCAGCGCCCGCAGCGTCGTGCCGTCCTGACGCACGACCTCGCGAGCCTCCGCGGCCAGGGCGTCGGGCAAGTCGATGGTCGTCTTCATGCATCTAACCGTATCAGCCAACCCGTACACCCGTATTCGCCGTTGAACTCCAGCCCCATGGCGAACCTGCTGCAGGTGTCGTCCGCCTTCGGGCGGGCGATGGAGTCGGTGAATCGCGAGCGGGTGGTCAACGCCATCTATCCCGCGCTCCTCACGGCGATCAATGACGGTATGCCGCTCGACCTCGGCGACCATGTCGTGGCCGCGAGCGCCGAGGGGTATGCCTTCCCCTCCAACCTGGACCGCGACCAGCCGGTCGGCGGGCTGGCCCCGCCGAGCCAGGCCGATCTCGTGCGGACCGCCCTCGCCGAACGCTGGACATCGGACGTGCTCGCCGAGCGCCTTGCGCACCAGGCCTGGACCAAGCTCAGCCACTGACCGCGGGCGGGCGAACGGCATACGGCAATAGCGTTGTGCCTGTGCCGGGGCGGCGCAACGGAGCGAGCGGAAGGTAGGGCCATGAGCGCATTGCAGGCGAAGACAGCGGCCGTCACCGGCGGGGCGAGCGGGATCGGGCGAGCGAGCGTCGACGCGCTGGTCGAGGCGGGTGCGCGGGTGGCCGTCATCGATCGAGACGCGCAGGCCCTTCAGGGGCTGGTGGACGCCCACGGCGGCGCGGTGGTGCCGGTCGTCATCGACCTGCTCGACCCGGCCGACTGCGCGACGCTGCTGCCCAAGGTCCTCGACGTGCTCGGACACCTCGACATCTTCCACGCCAACGCCGGCATCTATGTCGGGGGCGACCTGGTGGACGCCAGCGGTGAGGCGATCGACCGGATGCTCAATCTCAATGTCAACGTCGTCATGAAGAACGTCCGCGATGTGCTGACCCACATGATCGAGCGGGGCACCGGCGATGTCATCGTGACCAGCTCTTTGGCGGCACACTTCCCGACGCCCTGGGAGCCGGTCTATGCCTCGAGCAAGTGGGCGATCAACTGCTTCGTCCAGACGACGCGACGGCAGGTATTCACGCACGGCATCCGCGTGGGCTCGGTCTCACCGGGACCGGTCGTCAGCGCGCTACTCGCCGACTGGGAGCCCGAGCGTCTGCAGGCCGCCCGCGACGAGGGCTCGTTGATGGAGCCGAGCGATGTCGCGGACACGATCGTGTTCATGCTGACCCGCCCGCGGCATGTGACGATCCGCGATGTCGTGATGCTGCCCACCAACTTCGACCTCTAGGACACGCGCCAACCGTTTCGACTCCCGGCTCACTCTTTTGGGGCGCAAGGCCCTTCCATGCGCAGGCGAGGGAGTACAACATCCTCGTGGTGACCCCTTCGATCGCACCGGCCAACCGGCGCCCACGCGCCGGCCGACTGCGGCGCGTGGGGCGCGGGATTTTCGATGGAGTGCTCGTGGCGGGCGTGGTGACGACCTTGGCCTTCCTCGTGCGCGTGAAGTTCGATCCAATCATCGACTGGGACGAGGCTGCCATCGCCCGAGCGACCGCTATCACCCGCTCCCACGACGGATTTCGGGCGACATTACTGGCCTGGCAGACGGCCTTCCTCCCCACGCCCTGCTATGTCGTAGCCACTGCCGTGTGTGTATGGGTATGGCGGCGGCACCACCTGACCACTCGGGCCATGTGGGCCTTCGTCACCATGATGATCGGGTGGAATCTCGCCCTCGACGTCAAACTCCTCGTCCAGCGCGCCCGTCCGGTCGTCGGCGAGCCGATCGAGACGGCACCCGGCTTCTCCTTCCCCTCCGGCCATGTGTCCAATGTCGCGACCGCGACCACTGCGGTCATCGTCCTGATCTGGCCTCTGTTGAGCCACACGTCCCGGCGGGCGGCCGTCGCCGTCGGCACGCTGCTCATTGCCCTGACCTGTCTCGACCGAGTCTTCCTCGGCGTTCACTATCCCTCTGACTGCGTCGGAGGGGTTCTGCTCGGCTGCGGTCTGGTGCTCTCCTCCTACGCCGGCTATGCGGGCTGGAAGCCCGCGAAGCAGTTGACCTGATGGCCTTTCTGAATCGCTACGACCTCGACCGGACCCGCCCCGACGCGGCCACCGTCCGCCGAGACCTCTTGGTCCGGGTGCTGATCCCGGGCATCGTCCTCTTCGGCCTGCTCACCGGCCTCGGCTTCCTCTTGAAAGGACCACTGAACGGTCTGGAGGTGAGCGAGGAGCGGATCAATACCTATCTCGCCAACCACCGCAGCCCCCTGTGGAACTCCATCACCGCCGCGTGGTCACACATCGGCAACACCGAATATGTCATCGGTGTCTGCATACTGCTGGTGGCGCTGATGTGGTGGCGCACCAAGGAGTGGTGGTATGCCGTTGCCCCCGGCATCGCGATCAGCGTCCAGGCCGCGGCCTTCGTGCCGGCCACCAACCTGGTCGACCGCCCGCGACCGACCGTGCCCCACCTCGACCCGGCACCCCCGACGTCGAGCTTTCCGAGCGGGCACGTCGGCGCTGCGACCGCGCTCTACTGGACCTTGGCGATGATGGCTCAGCGGATCGAGAACCGGCCGCTGCGCCGATTGGTCACGCTGATCTGCGCGGTGATCCCGCTCCTCGTCGCGTATGCGCGCCTCTACCGCGGGATGCACCACCTCGTGGATGTCTTGGTCGGCTTCCTCAACGGCGTCATCTCGCAGGTCATCGGGTGGTTGTGGGTCCGCCGAGACCCACAGGGGCGCGACGCTCAGACCCGCGCGTAGCGGGCGCGAGCAAACGAATAGACCCCGTAGGCCGCGATGCCGGCCCCGACCAGGGTCAGCAGGATGCTGCCGAAGGGCTGCTCGCGCAATGAGTGGAGGGCGCCGTCGAGCCCGGTGGTCTTGGCGGCCGACCCGCGCATCGCCCCGACCACGAAGAGCAGTCCCATCACGGCCAATGCGATCCCCTTGGCGAGATAGCCGACGCGGCCTGCAAGGACCGCCCAGGTGCCGGGGTGCTGGACGAGGTCCTCGAGGAACTTGGAGCGCCAGCCTTTGTAGACGTGATACCCCCCGGCCGCGATGATGCCGAGCCCGAGAACGCCGACGAGCAGTCGGCCCCCGGCGCTCGACATCAGGCCGGCCGTGAAGTCCTTGGTCTGCTCCTTGCTGGAGGTGCGCCCACCGGAGGCGAAGGTGAAGGCGGTCCATCCGAGCGCGGCATACATGATCATTTTGGCCGCCGCCTTGACCCGGTCGGCGGTCTCCGGCCCGGCCGCGCCGGTGATCGTCGCGGTGAGGTGCCAGACGGCGAGCAGGGCAAAGCCGGCCACACACGCCCACAGCAGCAGCTCACCGAAGGGCTGCTTGGCCAAGGTCGCGAAGGCTCCGCTCTGGTCGGCCGATGCCGCACTCCGCGACCACGCGATCTGGACCGCGATCCAGCCCAGGACCAGGTGGATCAATCCGCTGGCGGCATAGCCGAGGCGCGCGCCCATCTCGACCGGCCGGGAGTCGCCCACCTCCCGCGCATGCCGCTCGACATCGGGGGTCTCCATGCTCGCCATGATTCCAGCCGACGAGTTAGCGTGAGGCGCTGTGAACGAGGCAATCCAGAGCGCAGCGGTGATCGTCAACCCAACCAAATTCGGCGACGACCTCCAGGACGCGATTGCGTCGGTCATCGCCGGCTTCAGGCGCCGCGGTCTGCCAGTGCCGACCGTGGTCGAGACCACCGAAGACGACCCGGGATACGGCCAGACGCGACAGGTCCTCAGCGACGGGGCCCGTCTCGTCTGCGCCCTCGGCGGCGACGGCACCGTCCGGGCGGTGGCGCACGAGTTGGCGGGCACCGGCATACCGCTCGGGTTGCTGCCGGGCGGGACCGGCAACCTGCTCGCGGGCAACCTCGGGGCGCCGACGGATCTGGAGGACGCGGTCGAGGTCGTGTGCACCGGGATTGATCGGCGCATCGACGCCGCGTGGGCGGTGGTTGACGGTGGCGAGCGTCAGCTCTTCACGGTGATGGCCGGCATGGGCTTCGACGCGGCCATG
>NZ_DAOQZV010000038.1:7324-18463 GCF_035343835.1 Nostocoides sp.
CCCTCTGGGCTCGCCCAATGGGTCGGTGCCGTATGGACGCTCGCCCGCGGAGCGGACGGCGCCGACTCCGACGCCATCGCCCGCTCCCGAGGTGGCCGAATCCGGATCGAGGTCGACCCCGCGCAACGCGTGGAGTTGGACGGGGATGCGTTCGACGAGGCGCACCATGGAGACCACGATCGACCCCGGCGCACTGATCGTGCGAGTGCCCCGCTGCGAGTAGCCCCGCCCGCAAGGACTAATCCGGGATACCGACCTGAGCACGGATGGTGTCCATCACGCGCAGCAGGCGGATCGAGTCGGCCAGGGGGCGGATGGGCGAGGCGGTCTCGCCGGCGGCGAGATGACGTGCGACGGCGGCAGCCTGGAAGTGCAGCCCGCCCTCGTGTGCCGCCTTCGGCTCGTCATACCGAAGGCGCTCGCCACTGCGTGTGGTGAGCGTGAAGCCGCCCGGCTGGTAGAACGGCCCGTCGACGACCACCGTGTGATTGAGGCCGGCGAAGGTCGCCGTCGTCGGGGTCTCACCGACGATCGACGTATGCAGCGCCCCCACCCCGCCGCGCTCGCCCTGCATCGCGATCGCGAGTTGCCCGTTGATGCCATTGGGCGCGGGTGCGCCGTATGCCGTGACCGAGATCGGGTCACCGAGCGCCCACATCGCGATGGAGAGCGGATAGGTGCCCATATCGAAGAGCGGCCCGCCGGCGAGCGCGGGGTCGAAGATGCGGTGATCCGGCGTGAAGTGCTCGCCCATGTCGGCGAGCACGGCGTCGACGGCCAGGTCCGGCAGGAGTTGCGCGAGCACGTCGTACTTGGGCAGGAAGAGCGTCCAGAACGCCTCCATGCAGAAAACTCCCGCTGCTGCAGCGTGATTCGCGATGTCCTGCGCCTCAGCCTCGCTCACCGCGATCGGCTTCTCGATGAGCACATGCTTGCCGGCGGCCATCGCGAGCAGTGCGTGCTCGTGGTGGTAGTTGTGGGGCGTCGCGATGTAGACGATGTCGACATCCGGATCGGCGACCAGCGCGTCGTACGAGCCGTATGCCGTGTCCGCTCCAACCGCTCGCCCGAAGCGGTCCGCGCTCTCCTGCGACCGGGAGCCGACGGCATACACACGCTGAGTGGTGTTGCGCCGCAAGGCAGTCGTGAACTTCTCGGCGATCCATCCGGTCCCGAGGATCCCCCATCGCAGCGACGGGGCAGTGCGCGGGTCGGGCGTCCGGGCGGTGGGGAGGGTGAGCATCCTTCTCCTTCGGTCGCGAACTCGGGTCAGGTCAGCCGGGGGTCGGCCGGCTGCGTCGCCCAAGTCTCACGCACCCACGCGTGGGCCGGGTCGTCGCAGATCAGCCAGGCTCGCTCGGGCCCGGGGCCGGCCATCACATTGAGGTAGTAGAGATCCGCATCCGGAGCGGCGACGGCCGGGCCGTGCCAGCCGTGCGGGACGAGCACGACATCGTCGGTGCGCACCTCGGCGAGGACGTCGATGGGTCGATCCGCGGCGCCATAAACCCGTTGGTAGCCAATGGGATCGGTGCCACGCGCCTCGGTGGACCGGGTCTGGAAGTAGTAGATCTCCTCCAGCTCCGACTCCACCCCCGGCCGCTCGGTGTCGTGCTTGTGCGGCGGCCAGGAGCTCCAGTTGCCGGCGAGGGTGATGACCTCGCACGCGATCATCCGATTGGCGTCGAGCACGCCCGGCACTCCGAAATTGCGCACTTGGCGCGAGGCGATTCCCGCACCACGCAACTCGACGGGCACCTCGCTCGCGGGCAGGTGCCGGAATGGCGGCGCGGGCGCTGCGGTCGCGTCGGCGGCCAGACAGATCGCGATGCGGGCCGGTCCGGTGCCGGTCAGCGTCAGGATGCTCCCCGTCGGCACGTATGCCGCGTCGCTGGCCCCGGCCCACACCGACTCGCGTCCGGCGAGCTCGGCCTGATCGACGACTCCCGCCCGCTCGGCTCGGACGTGCACGCCACCAGCGAGCGGGATGACAATCGCCTCCCGCGCACCGAGGTCGATCACGCGCTCCTCACCGGCGGCCAGCGTCGCGATCAAGAGCCCGGTGTGCGCCCATCCCGGTATGCCGTCGGTGATGTCGACATCCCACCCCGTCCCGGTTGCGGTGCCGGCGAGCCGGACCCAGTCGGCGTTGTCTTCTCCGGTGCTCATCAGATCGCTCCATGGACGAGGTCGGCGGCGATGTCGACGGCGGCGGCGACATCGTCATCGGGGGGATAGAGGAGGGCACGGCCGACGACGAGACCGGCCGCGGGCGGGATGGCGAGGGCGGCGGCCCAGCTGGCATACGTGGTGTCCGCGTGCCCGGCCGGGTCGCCGCCGAGCAGCAGGGTCGGCAGCGTGGTGGCGGCCAGGACGCGCTCCATCTCGCCGACCACCGGCAGCTTGAGCCAGGTGTAGGCGCTCGTGGCGCCCAAGGCCGCAGCGATGGCAATGGACCGGATGACGGAGTCGGGGTCGAGCAGGTTCTCCACGCGGTGCCGGTCGCGCCGCTCGCTCAGGAAGGGTTCTACGAGCGCAAGCTTGCCGGCGGCCGCGAGCGCGGTCACGGCCGCTCCACTCGCTTCGAGCGTCGCCGCCGAGCCGGGGTCGTCGAGAGCGACGCGGGTCAGCATCTTTCCGCCGTCAAGATTGTGGGTGACGATGGTGGTGACGTCATAGGCGGTGAAGCGGTCGTCGAGTTCGAAGGATGACCCTTGGAGCCCGCCTCGGTTCATGGACCCGATGACCTGCTTGCCGTCGAGCAGCCCGACGAGCAAGAGGTCCTCGAGGATGTCCGGCGTGGCGAGCACCCCATCGACACCGGGACGTGCGAGCGCGATAGCCAAGCGCCGCAACAGATCCCGCCGGTCGGCCATGCGGGGCTCACCGCGCACCGTGAGCGCGCCGCGCGCGGGGTGGTCGGCGGCGATCAGCAGCAAGCGGCCATCGCTCGGCCGGGGTGCCCGCTGCCGGGTGCGCCAGGCATTCGGGATGCACTCGGGATCGATGATGCGTCGCCGCGTAAGGTCCGCGATATCGATCATCCGGACACCGCCGCCATCAGGGCACGCACGTCCGCCTCGGTCGGCATCGCGGACGCGCACTCCAGACGTCCGGCGACGAAAGCGCCTGCGGCACTGGCGAATCGGAGTGTGTCGCGCAAGGACCATCCCATCAGCAGACCGTGGCACACCGCCCCGCCGAAGGCATCGCCGGCGCCCAGCCCGTTGACGACGGTGACCGCGGTGGGCTCGACGACGACGCGCTCCTCGGCAGTCGCCGCGAGCACGCCGCGCGGTCCTTGTTTGACGATGGCCAGGTCGATCCCCCGATCGAGCAGTGCGTCGGCGGCCCGGTCCGGATCGGTCTCACCGACCGCGACGCGGCACTCCTGGAGATTCCCGATCGCCACCGTGCTCGCGGCGAGCGCCGCTTGCGCGGCCCGCGTCGCCTCCTCCTCGGTCCGCCAGAAGACCGACCGGTAGTCCAGGTCGATGACCGTATGCCGCCCCTCACCCCCGGCGGCTTCCCGCAGCTCCCAGGCGGTCGCGTGGGCGGTGCGGCTCGGCTCCGCGGACAGGCCGGTCAGGGTGGTCCAGAAGAGTCGGCTCTCGGCGACGGCGACAGGCGGGATCTCGCCCGGGCCGACCCGCAGGTCCGGCGCCGTCGGGTAGCGGTAGAAGTAGAGCGGGAAGTCGTCCGGCGGGAAGAGTTCGCAGAAGGTCACCGGCGTGGGCAGCCCGGGGTCCGTGGTCACCAGGTCCGCATCGACCCCCAGCTCGGTCAGCGAGCGGCGGACGAAGGCCCCGAAGGGGTCGGCACCGACCCGGGAGATCAGTGCTGACGAATGCCCATAGCGGGCCGCCGCCACCGCGACATTTCCCGCGCTGCCGCCGAGGAATTTGCCGAAGGTCGTCACGTCCTCGAGCCCGACGCCCGACTGCAGCGGGTAGAGGTCCACGCCGACCCGGCCGAGCGCGAGGACCTCGAAGGAGCGGAGCGTCATACGGCCATCCTCCCGAGCCGGCGCGTGACTGTCAATCTTTGTTAGGACATTTGGTTGTTCGGCTCTTGTGCTATCAGTGACATAGGCTCCGCTATGTGAAGCCGATCGCCGTCAGCATCGACCGGACCAGCCCGGTGCCGCTCTACCACCAGCTTGCCGAGCAGCTGACCGCCGCCATCGCGAGCGGCCAGCTCGGCCCGGGCGACGCCTTCGAGAACGAACTCGCCCTCGCCGACCGGCTCGCGCTCTCCCGACCGACGGTGCGCCGGGCCATCGCCGAGCTCGTCGCGCGGGGCCTGCTCGTGCGCCGGCGCGGCGTGGGCACGACGGTTGCCAGCCAGGTCATCCACCGGCGCGACGAACTGACCAGCCTTTATGACGATATGGTCCGCCGCGGCCAGCAGCCCACCACGCGCGTGCTCGGATTCCGTTCTGCGGCAAAGAATCCCGGGGCCGCGGCGGCGCTTGGCCTGCCGCCCGAGACGCCGCTGGTCAGCATCGAGCGGCTCCGGCTCGCCGGTGACGTCCCGACCGCCGTGATGCACAACTGGCTGCCGCCGCGCTTCGCCGATATCAGCGCGGAGGAGGTCGCGAGCGGATCGCTGTATGCCGCCCTCCGCGACCGCGGCGTCCGCCCGGTGATCGCGCACCAGACCATCGGGGCCCGCCGGCCGACCGCCGCCGAGCGCAAGCTGCTCGGGCTCAAGCCGGGCGACCCCTTGCTGACGATGACCCGGCGCGCGTATGACGCGGACGGTGCCGCCGTGGAGTTCGGCGACCACTGCTATCGATACGACCAGTACGCCTTCGACGTCACTGTCCACGACCACTGACCTACACGACCACTGAACTCATCGACGGCGGTCCGCCATTCGTCCATGGCCGCCCGGCCGCCCGGTGCTACTGGTTCTGCGGGAAGCCGAGGTTGAGCCCGCCGTGGCTGGGGTCGAGCCAGCGCGAGGTGACGACCTTGCCGCGGGTGAAGAAGTGCACGCCCTCCATGCCGTGGGCGTGGGAGTCGCCGAAGAGCGAGGCCTTCCAGCCGCCGAAGGAGAAGTAGGCCATTGGGACGGGGATCGGGACGTTGATGCCGACCATGCCGACTTCGACCTCGTTCTGGAAGCGCCGCGCGGCACCGCCGTCATTGGTGAAGATCGCTGTCCCGTTGCCGTAGGGGTTGTCGTTGATCAGCTTCAGGCCCTCGTCGTAGGACGCGACGCGGACCACCGAGAGCACCGGGCCGAAGATCTCGTCGTCGTAGACGGGCATACCGGGGGTGACATTGTCGAAGAGTGTCGGCTTGAGGAAGAAGCCGTCGCCATCCGCGTCGACATCGCCGTCGCGTCCGTCGACGACCAGGGTGGCGCCGGCCTCGGTGCCCTTGTCGAGATAGGAGGCGACCTTGTCGCGGTGCTCGCGAGTGACGAGCGGGCCCATGTCGGTGCCGCGGGTGCCGTCGCCGGTGACGAGCTTGCCCATCCGGTCGGTGATCTTGCTGATCAGGTCGTCGGCCACCGGCTCGACCGCGAGCAGCGCAGAGATCGCCATGCAGCGCTCGCCGGCCGAGCCGAAGCCCGCGTTGACGGCGGCGTCGGCGGCGAGGTCGAGGTCGGCGTCGGGCAGGACGAGCATGTGGTTCTTGGCGCCACCGAGGGCCTGGACGCGCTTGCCATTGGCAGTGCCGCGCTCATACACATATTTGGCGATCGGGGTGGAGCCGACGAAGGACACGGCGCGGACGTCGGGGCTGTCAAGGAGAGCATCGACGGCTTCCTTGTCGCCGTGGACGACATGGAGGACGCCGTCCGGCAGGCCGGCCTCTTTCCACAGTGCCGCAACGGCATTCACGGCCGACGGGTCCTTCTCGGACGGCTTGATGATGACGGCATTGCCGCACGCGATGGCGATCGGCACGAACCACAGCGGCACCATGGCCGGGAAGTTGAAGGGCGAGATGACGGCCACCACGCCGAGGGACTGCCGGATCGAGTAGACATCGACGCGCGTCGAGACATTCTCGGAGAAGCCGCCCTTGAGCAAGTGCGGTATGCCGCAGGCGAACTCGGCGACTTCGAGGCCGCGTGTGACCTCGCCGACGGCGTCGGAGTGCACCTTGCCGTGCTCGGCAGTGATCAGCGCGCCGATCTCCTCCTTCTTGGCATTGAGCAGCTCACGGAACTTGAAGAGCACCTGCGTCCGCTTGGTCAGCGAGGCGTTCTGCCACTCCGACTCCCAGGCCGCCTTGGCCGATGCCGCGACCTCGTCGACGAGAGCTTTGGAGGCCAGGTCGAGCACGCCGGTCTGTGCACCGGTCGCCGGGTTGTAGACGGGCGAGGTGCGCTCGGCGGTCCCGGTCCATTCGGTGCCGGCGATCAGATGGGTGATACGGGTCGGGCTCATGGCGCGCGCACTTTCGTTCCGGAGGACTTTGTTAGGACAAAGTACCATATGTTCGCACCCGCTGTAAGCGCTCCGCCCCTTGCGCGGATAGTCCTATTGTCCTAACATTTAGACAGCACACCGGGTGACGCCCGGCCCTCTCGGCACCAGGAGTTCTCCGTGACCACGACCACGACCACCACCCCGCTCGAGGCCATGACCGCGAGCGAGCCCACCGTGCTGTGGAACGACAGCGCCGACCCGCGCGAGTTGGCGCAGTCGATCGCCTGGGGTGCCGTGGGCGCCACCTGCAACCCGGTGATTGCCGTCAGTTGCGTCAAAGCGGACCTGCCGCGCTGGTCGGACCGGATGGCCCAGATCGCCGCCGAACGCCCGACCGCCTCCGAATCCCAGATCGGCTGGCAAGTCGTGGAGGAGATCTCGCTCGAGGCGGCGGCGATGCTGCTGCCGGCATACGAAAAGTTCGGGGGGCGCAATGGGCGCCTGTCGATGCAGACCGATCCCCGCCTAGCGCGGGACGCGGTGGCGTTAGCCGACCAGGCCGAGGCTTTCAGCCGGGTGGCCCCCAATGTCATCGTCAAGATTCCGGCGACGGCCAAGGGGATCGCGGCGATCGAGGACGCCGTCGCGCGCGGCGTCTCGATCAATGTCACCGTCTCCTTCTCGGTGCCGCAGGCGATTGCCGCAGCCGAGGCAATCGAGCGGGGTATGGCGACGCGCGAGGCTGCCGGACACGATGTCTCGGCCATGGGGCACGTCGTGACCATCATGGTCGGGCGACTGGATGACTGGCTCAAGGACTGCGTCGCGCGCGATGGTGTGGACATCGACCCCACCTACCTGGAGTGGGCCGGTGTCGCGGCCTTCAAGCGGGCCTACGGGATTTTCCAGGAGCGCGGCTTCCGCTCTCGTCTGCTATCCGCGGCCTTCCGCAACACCAAGCATTGGTCGGAATTCGTCGGCGGTGATGTCGTGATCTCCCCGCCGTTCGCGTGGCAGCAACGCATTCAGGACGAGTGCGAGGTCGTGGTCGAGGACCGGATGGCGATCCCCGTCGATCCCGCGATCATCGATGCGCTCTCTGAGCTCCCCGAGTTCCGGCGTGCCTACGACCCCGACGGTATGACGATCGCCGAGTTCGACGGCTTCGGCGCCACCCGCAAGACCATGCGTCAGTTCCTCGGTGCCGATGAGGAGCTCGACCACCTCGTGCGCGACATCCTCGTGCCCGCACCCTGATCGACCGGGCACCATAGCGGCAGACCCAACGCATCCGAGCACGAACGTGAGGCAGGCATGAGCGAGACGATCCGGTTGACCACGGCCCAGGCCATCGTGAAATTCCTTGGGGCGCAATGGTCCGAGCGCGACGGGGTCGAGCAGCGGCTCGTCACCGGGATGTTCGGGATCTTCGGGCACGGCAATGTGTGCGGAGTCGGACAGGCGTTGCTGCAGGACCAGATCTCCTTCGAGGAGTCGGGGGCGCAGGATCCGCTCGCGGCCGGGCACGTGCCCTATTACTTGATTCGCAACGAGCAGAGCGGGGTGCACGCGGCGACCGCCTATGCGCGCACACGCAATCGGCTGCAGGTGATGTCGGTGACGACGTCGATCGGGCCGGGGGCGACGAATATGATCACCGGCGCCGCGCTGGCGACCACCAACCGCATCCCGGTCCTGCTCTTCCCCTCCGACCAGTTCGCCAATCGCATCCCGGATCCCGTTCTGCAACAACTGGAATCGCCGCAGACCCTGGACACCGCGGTGACCGACTGCTTCCGGCCGGTGTCGCGCTTCTTCGACCGGATCAGCCGGCCCGAGCAGCTCATCCCGTCGCTGTTGAACGCGATGCGCGTCCTCACCGACCCGGCCGACACCGGCGCGGTCACCATCGCCGTGCCGCAGGACGTCCAGGCCGAGGCGTATGACTGGCCGCTCGCCTTCTTCCGCAAGCGCGTGTGGCATGTCGGCCGGCCGGTGCCCGAGCCCGCGGCGCTGGCACGTGCGGTCGAGATCATCCGGTCGGCGAAGCGCCCGCTGGTGGTCGCCGGCGGCGGCGTGGTGTATGCCGATGCGTCGGCGCTACTGCGCGAGTTTGCTTCTGCGACAGGGATTCCCGTGGCCGACACTCATGCGGGGAAAGGCGCGATCAACTGGGATCACCCGTCCTCGGTGGGTGCGGTCGGGTCCACCGGGTCGTCGGCGGCGAATGCGCTGGCTCGCTCGGCCGATGTCGTCCTCGGCATCGGGACGCGCTACTCCGACTTCACGACTGCCTCGCACACGATCTTCGCCGACCCGGACGTGCGCTTCGTCAACATCAACACCCTCGGGTTCGACGCGATGAAGCACGGCGCGACCATGGTCGTAGCCGACGCGCGCGCGGCGCTGGAGGGGTTGACGGCGGCGATGTCCGGGTGGCAGGTGGACGCGGCATACCGGCAGGAGGCGATCGACCTCGACGCGGCCTGGCAGCGTGAGGTCGACGCGTGCTACCACCGCGACCACGGGCCCTTGCCCGCACAGACCGAGGTCTTCGGCGCGCTCAACGAGCTGATGGGACCCCAGGATGTCGTCATCAACGCGGCCGGCTCGATGCCCGGTGATCTCCAATGTCTTTGGCGGGCAACGACTCCCGTGCAGTACCACGTGGAGTATGCGTTCTCGTGCATGGGCTACGAGATCCCAGCGGCGATCGGTGCGCGGCTCGCGCTGCCGGGCGGCAACCGCGTCGTCGCGATCGTCGGCGACGGGACCTATCAGATGCTCCCGATGGAGATCGCGACCGCAGTGTCGGAGGGGTTGGACCTGACCCTGGTGCTGCTGCAGAACCACGGGTTCGCCTCGATCGGGGCGCTATCGGAGTCGCGCGGCTCGCAACGGTTCGGCACGAAATACCGGATGCGCAATGCGGCAACTGGCCGGCTCGACGGGGCCGACGTGCCCTTCGACCTCGCGGCCAATGCGGCATCCTGGGGCGCGAATGTGCTGCGCTGCAACGGGATCGCCGACTTCCGCGCGAAGTTCACCGAGACGGCCGACAGCCCCGGAGTGACCGTGCTCTACATCGAGACCGACCTGACCGGCCCCAACCCGCCGGGCACCGCGTGGTGGGACGTGCCGGTCGCGCAGGTGAGCGACCTGGAGTCGACGCGAACGGCATACATCGAGCATGTCGAGGCCAAGAAGGCGCAGCGCTTCTACCTCTGATCGCCCACCGGACGCCGCATTGCGGCGACTCCCGTCCGGTGCTTGAGTTTTCGTATGCCGCGCACCTACCTCGGGATCATCACCGGCTCCTTCTCCACGCCCGCCGCCGACAACCCGACGGTTGTCGCCATGGAGGCCGCGTATCGCCACCATGGCCTCGATGCCCGCTATCTCAACTGCGACATCGGTTCGGAGGAACTCGCGGCCGCCGTGTCCGGGGCCCGGGCCATGGGCTGGGCGGGCTTCAACTGTTCGATCCCGCACAAGCGGACCGTCATCGACCTCATCGACGCGCTCGCGCCTTCGGCCGAGATCATCGGTGCCGTCAACTGCGTGGTGGCGACCGACGATGGGTTGATCGGCCACAACACCGATGGCCAGGGCTTCGTCGCGGCCCTGACGCAGGTGCGGACACCCGAAGGCGCCCACATCGTGGTTCTCGGCACCGGTGGCGCCGCCCGCGCCGTGGCCGTCGAGACGGCATTGGCGGGCGCGGCCTCGATCACCCTCGTGGGACGCAAGGCCGACGAGGCGAGCACGCTGGGTGCCTATGTCACCCAGGCGACCGGTGTGCCGGCATCCGGCAAGGGGTGGGAGGGGGCGTATGCCGTTCCCCCCACCGCCGACATCCTCGTCAATGCGACCAGCGTCGGCTTCGGCGATCCCGACGCGATGGTCGACATTGATGTCGCGAGCCTGCGGCCCGGGCTCATCGCCGCGGACGTCGTGGTCAGTGCGACACCGACGGCGTATGTCCGCGCCGCTCGCGCCGCCGGCGCCACCGCCCTCGACGGGGTCGGGATGATGGTGGGCCAGGCCGCCGTGAACTTCCACCTATGGACCGGCGTCGAGCCCGACCGCGACGTCATGCGCGCGGCCCTGGAGGCCACCCTCGCCGACTGATGAACCCACCACCCCTTTTCGTCGAGAGGCCGGTTCAGCCCCGTCGAGAGGCCGGTTCGGTTCGTCGACGCAAATCCTGGCGCGTGATCACCGAAGTGCCGAAGAGCAAGAGCGACCGCTTCTGGGGTGCTCTCTGGCCCGGCGGCGTCGGCGACCCTATCGAGGACATCGGCAGATCACCCCCGACAGCGCCCGGGGGACGTTCACCGCTGTCGCCATCGCGATCCCTCCGCCCCGGTCCCCTGCCGTTGCCTCCAAAGCAAGTGGCGCAGGTCTCTTCGCCTCGATGCGGAAGCGAATGTCTTGGGGCCCCTCCGATGTGATGCCGACGTGGGACCAGTTCATGGCGACCGTGCTCCGAGCGCTGGCGGATGGCGAGACGCGTTCTCGCCGTTGGTTGTACGACAACGTCGCCGCGGAAGCGGAACTCACCGACGAAGAGCGTGCAAGGATCCTGAAGTCCGGCCAGCCGATGTACGAGAACAGGATCGGTTGGGCCACGTCTCATCTGACTCGGACCGGCGGTCTCGACCGTCCGGCGCGCGGCCAGTACGTCATCACTGACGTCGGACGTCGCCTGCTCGCCGAACACCCTGACGGGATCACCGAGCGTGACACCT
>NZ_DAOQZV010000039.1:0-18438 GCF_035343835.1 Nostocoides sp.
GGTTGCGCGACGCGGTCCGCGTCGTTCTGCCGCCCACAGATCAGGCGGCGGCCGGCCCCTCGGCTCCCGATTCGGTGGGCTCGCCATCCGCGGAAGCCGCGCGGTTGCGCGACGCGGTCCGCGTCGTTCTGCCGCCCACAGATCAGGCGGCGGCCGGTCCGGCCCTTGAGTCGATGGCCGGCATCGGCGTTGACCGGTCGGCCGGCATTCCACTACCGGTCGAGGCCGGCCCGGCCCGCCGGTCGCTTACGGACGGGTGTGCTAGCGCAGGCCACGTCGCCAGTTCGACGGTCCCCGGGCAGCGTCGCGAGCCGGCATCGACGTCTGGGCGCGGTTTGCCGAGCAGGCGATCCGGCCGACGGCCCGTCGGGATGATCCGGCGATCCCGGGGCGGCGTGCGCCCTCGGCGCAGCATTGCGGTGGGTGGCGTCGGGCGTGCTCGCTCACCCCTGGCCGGCGTGGCGCCCGCCTGGGAGTGGTTGGCGCAGGCGCCCGTCCGCTACCTCCCGGTGATGGGCCTGGCCCTGGTGCTGTCGGCCCTGGTCTTCGTCCGGCTCGCAGGCGGCCCTAAGCCGATGGCATCCGGCCCGGCCACCCAACCGCCGGCGGCCACCACGACCGCGACGTCGCGCACGCTGCCCATCTCGGCCAAGCCGGTGCCGAGTTCTGCGGGACCGTCGGCCGCCACCACCCTTCCGACGTCCCGCAGCGCAGCCGTCCCGACCGCGACGACCCCCAGCACGACCGCGACGACCCCCAGCACGACCGCGACGACCCCGAGCCCGGGCGCACGACCGTCGGCCGCTGGCACTCCTTCAAAGTCCCAGAGTTCGCCCACCTCGTCCGCGACGGCTCCGACGCTGGCAGATCCGCTGGCCGATCTCACCGGCCCGTTGACCAATCCCGTGGTTGTCGCGCAGGCACTGGCCGACCTACGCGCCGAGGCCTGGGCCACGCTCGATCTCGGTATCGTCCGCGAGCTCAACGCGCCCGAGTCCGACGCGTTCAAGGCCGATAGTGCGGCGGTGTCGAAGGCCGCAGAGCGCGGCTTGCGTTATACGGGCCTGGAGTTCGTCGTCCTCAAGGCCACGGCGCGGCCTGCGCCGGGGCCGGACGCCGAACGGATCGTGCTCGATGCCGAAGTCGACTCGAGTCCCTTCACCATCCGCGGCCCGGACGGCCGCACGACGACGACGCCGGGACGGGATGCTGCCCTGGTGCATCTGGAGCTTCTCTGGTCGGGGAAGCGCTGGCAGGTCGCGACAACCGCGTGAGTACCGCGCTACCTAGGCCAGTGCCAGCTCTCGCCCGCACCGATGCCCACCGATCGCCCGCCCACCGATCGCCCGCCCACCGGGCACCGCTCACACGCGGTGGTGCGCGACGTTGACGACCTGACCGTCGGGGGAGCGGACGAAGAAGCGGCGGATGCCCCACGGCTCGTCCGTCAGCGGATGCACGATCTCGTATCCCCGCTCCTGCATCACGGCATACGCTCCGTCGACGTCATCGACCTTGATCGTCAACTGCGAGTCCGCGGGCGCGCTCGCATCCGCCGTGACCACCTGCACGCTGGCACCGGTTTCGGGCGAGCTGAAGCGCGTCACCCAACCCAGGTCGAGCGTGGTCTGGCTCAGGCCGAGCACACCGAAGAAGTCCCGCGCCTTCTCGACGTTCTCGGTGTGGAGATTGGTGATGACTTCTTCGGCCTTCATCGCTTCAGTATGTCGGTGCGAGCGGCGCCGGTCCGGGCAGAGCGTCGATCAGGCCAGCGCCTGGTCGAGATCGGCGAGCAGGTCCCCGGGCGATTCCAGACCCACCGACAGGCGCAGCACGCCGGCATTCGGCTTCGCCTCGGCAGCCACCGGCCGATGTGTGAGCGCGGCGGGATGTTGGATGAGCGAGTCGACGCCGCCGAGCGAGACGGCGTGCGTGATCAGCCGAACGCGTTTGGCGACCGCGGCCGCCGCCTCGTAGCCGTCGACGAGCTCGAAGGCCAGCAACGACCCCGGCCCGGCCATCTGCCGCCCCGGCCCCACCAGCCCGAGCGGGTCGCACTCCTCGAGCGACGGGTGGAAGACGCGCCGGATGGCGGGGTGACCGGCCAACTGCCCGGCGATGATGCGCGCGCTCTCCTGCTGGGCGCGCACCCGGATCGGCAGGGTCGGCAGTCCCCGGTGCAGCAGATAGGCGGTGAAGGGGCTGAGCACGCCGCCGGTGATGGCGCGCACCGGCCGGATGCGCCCTGCCGTCGCCTCGTCGGTGACCACGACGCCGCCGAGCGCATCGCCGTGCCCGCCGAGGAATTTCGTCGCCGAGTGCAGGACGATGCGTGCGCCAAGGGCGAGCGGGCGCTGCAGCACCGGCGTGGCGAAGGTGTTGTCGACCAGCACGGGCACCTCACCGGCCGCCGCCGCGACAGCCCGCAGATCGAGCAACTCCAGCGTGGGATTGGCCGGCGTCTCGACGACGACGAGCCCGGTCTGCGGGGTGATGGCGGCGCCGATGGCGTCGGGATCGGCATAGGTGATCGTGGTGCCGAGCAGTCCAGTCGCGAGCAGGTGATCGGTCCCGCCGTAGAGCGGCCGGACGGCCACGACGTGATTGCATGCGTCGGCGGTCATCGCCAGCAGGGTGGCGCTCATGGCGGCCATGCCAGAGGCGAAGGCTACGCCGGCAGCACCGCCCTCCAACTCGGCGACCGCGGCCTCGAACCGTGCCACGGTCGGATTCCACAGCCGCGCATAGACATTCGAGTCGCCCGGGTGCGGCGGATCGCCGCCGGCGAGGTGCTCGTATGCCGCTCCTCCCGCCTCGACGTCACCCAGCGGATTCGTCGTGGACAGGTCGATCGGCGGGGCGTGCACGCCCAGATCGGTGAGGTCTTGGCGGCCGGCGTGGACCGCTCGGGTGTCGAGGGTGGCGGAAGGTGACGACGCTGTCATCCCGCAACCGTCGCAGATGCTGCGGTGCACGTGGCGATAGATCGAACAACTCACGCCAATTCGACCATTAGGTCGCCTATCGTTGCAGCGATCGGGCTTGATGAGCCACCGGGACCGAAGGATCTTCGCCATGCCGGACGAACTCGACGACGTCGACCAGGCCCTGTTGGCCGCCCTTATCGCCGATGCCCGGCTCGCCAACAACCGGCTGGCCGCCCGGGCCGGCGTCGCGGCATCGACGGCCCTCCTGCGGGTGCGCGCACTGATCGACCGCGGTGTCATTCGCGGCTTCCACGCCGACGTCGACCCCGAGCGGGTCGGCCGTCCGGTCCAGGCCATCGTGGCGGTTAGGCTCCGCGCGCACGATCGTCGTCATATCGACGCCTTCACCTCGACCGTGCCCCGGCTGCCCGAGGTCATGCAGAGCTTCCACGTCGCCGGCGACGACGACTATCTCCTGCACGTCGCGCTCCCCTCGGCGAGCGCCCTGCGGGAGTGGATCCTCGATCGCGTCACCACCCACCCAGCGGTGGCGCACAGCCGGACCACGTTGATCTTCGGCCACGACACGGGTCACACCGGACCGCTGACCTGAGCACCTTCGGCGCCAGAACGCAGCGAGGGCCCGGGCGCCGATGCGCCCAGGCCCTCAACCATGGCAGAACTCGTCAGCCCAGGGCGGCCGAGACCACCTCGCGGGCCGAAGCCTGGACCTCGGCCAGGTGTTCGGCACCCTTGAAGGATTCGGCATAGATCTTGTAGACGTCCTCGGTCCCGCTCGGCCGGGCGGCGAACCACGCCGACTCGGTGACGACCTTGAGCCCGCCGATGGGCGCGTCATTGCCCGGGGCCCGGGTCAGTTTGGCGGTGATCGGCTCGCCCGCAAGAGTTTCCGCGGTCACGTCCGAGGGGGACAGGGCCGCCAGCTTGGCCTTCTGCTCCCGGTTCGCGGGGGCGTCGATGCGGGCATACGCCGGCGATCCGTGCCGGGCGGTCAGCTCGACGTAGAGCGCGCTCGGGCTCTTGCCGGTCTTGGCAAGGATCTCCGAGCCGAGTAGGGCCAGCAGGATGCCGTCCTTGTCGGTGGTCCACACCGTGCCATCCATCCGCAGGAAGGACGCACCGGCCGACTCCTCGCCGCCGAACGGGCCCGACCCGTCGAGCAACCCGGGCACGAACCATTTGAAGCCCACAGGCACCTCGACCAGTCGCCGCCCGAGTTCGGCCGCGACCCGGTCGATCATCGAGCTCGACACCAGCGTCTTGCCGACGAAGCCGTCGGCCCGCCAGCCGGGCCGCGACCCGCCGAAGAGGTACTGGATGGCCACCGAGAGGTAGTGGTTCGGGTTCATCAGCCCGGCGTCCGGGGTGACGATGCCGTGGCGGTCGGAGTCCGCGTCATTGCCCGTCGCGATGTCGTAGCGGTCGCGCTGGGCGATCAGCGAGGCCATCGCCGAGGGAGAGGAGCAGTCCATGCGGATCTTGCCGTCCCAGTCGAGGGTCATAAAGCGCCACGTCGCATCGACCAGCGGGTTGACGACCGTCAGGTCGAGCCCGTGCCGCTCGGCGATCGCGCCCCAGTAGTCGACCGCTGCCCCACCGAGCGGGTCGGCGCCGATGCGCACCCCCGCCCCCTTGATGGCGGCGAGATCGACGACATTGGGCAGATCGTCGACATAGGTGCCCAGATAGTCGTATGCCGTACACGCGGCCCGCGCCCGCGCGAACGGGATGCGCTTGACGCCGGCCAGACCGGCCCGGATGTAGTCGTTGGCCTTGTTGGCGATCCACTTGGTGGCGTCGGTGTCGGCCGGCCCGCCGTGCGGCGGGTTGTATTTGAAGCCGCCATCGCTCGGGGGGTTGTGCGACGGCGTCACGACGATGCCGTCGGCGAGCCCGGTGTGCGCCGGCAGGTCGTCGACGCCGCCGATCTTGCCGCGGTTGGCGGTCAGGATCGCGTGCGAGACCGCGGGCGTCGGCGTATAGCGGTCCGCCGCGTCGACCAACACCGTCACGTCATTGGCGACGAGCACCTCGAGCGCCGACGCCCACGCCGGCTCCGAGAGACCATGCGTGTCGCGCCCGATGAAGAGCGGGCCGTCGAAGCCCTGCTCACGCCGGTAGTCGACGATCGCCTGGGTGGTCGCCAGGATGTGATCTTCGTTGAAGGCGGTCTTGAGCGAGGACCCGCGGTGGCCGGAGGTGCCGAAGGCGACCTGCTGATCGATATTCTCCGGGTCCGGCTTGCCGGTGTAGTAGAGCGTGACCAGGTGGGCAACGTCGACGAGGTCCTCGGGGAGGGCGACCTGACCGGCGCGGGGATGCGTCACCTCTCCGTTCCTTCCGCTGTGTGGGCCTTGGGGGCGAGGTAGAGCGCCGAGAGCTTCGGCACCGAGATGACCGCGGAGTAGGGCTGGTTCTCCCACGGCTGCTCTTCGGCGGTCAGGACAACGCCCGCCTGCGAGGGTGAGCCGTATTCATCGAAGCCGGAGGTGTCAAGCACAACCTCCCACTCGCCGGCATACGGCAAGCCGAAGCGCATGCCGTCGCGAGCGTTGCCACCGAAGTTGATGATCGCGACGACGGCGCTGTTGCCGCCACGGTCGCCCTCGCCGAAGCGGACATAGGACAAGGTGTTGCCCGCATTGTCGTGCGGGTTGAGCCACTCGAAGCCGGCGGGCGAGGAATCCTGGCCCCAGAGCGCCTTGTGTCCGCGGTAAAGCTTGTTCAGTTCCTTGACCAAGTTGTGCACCCGGTAGTGCGCGGCGTGATCGAGCAGCCACCAGTCCAGGGACCGGCCGTCGGCCCATTCGGAGGGTTGCGCGAACTCGCAGCCCATGAAGAGCAACTGCTTGCCGGGGTGGCTCCAGATGTAGGCGAGGTAGGCGCGCAGGGTGGCCAACTGGTCATACCGGTGGCCAGGGATCTTGCCCAGCAGCGAGCCCTTGCCGTGGACGACCTCGTCGTGGCTGATCGGCAGCACGTAGTTCTCGCTGTAGGCGTACATCAGCGAGAAGGTGAGCAGGTTGTGGTGGTACTGGCGGTGCACAGGGTCGCGCTGCAGGTAGCGCAGCGAGTCGTTCATCCAGCCCATATTCCACTTCAGACCGAAGCCGAGGCCGCCGGAGTCGGTCGAGCGGGTGACGCCCGGCCAGGAGGTCGACTCCTCGGCGACGGTGACCACACCGGGCGCCGACTTGTAGGCCGTGGCGTTGGTCTCCTGCAACAGCCCGATCGCCTCGAGGTTCTCGCGCCCGCCGTACTGGTTCGGCAGCCACTCGCCGCTGCGCCGGGAATAGTCGAGGTAGAGCATCGAGGCGACTGCGTCGACCCGGATGCCGTCGACGTGGAAGACCTCCATCCAGTAGAGGGCGTTGGCGACGAGGAAGTTGCGCACCTCCTTGCGGCCGAAGTCGAAGATGTGGGTGCCCCAGTCCGGCTGGTCGCCGCGACGCGGGTCGGCGTGCTCGTAGAGCGCGAGCCCGTCGAAGCGGGCCAGCGCCCATTCGTCGCGAGGGAAGTGCGCCGGCACCCAGTCGAGGATGACGCCGATGCCCGCCTGGTGCAGCTTGTCGACGAGATACTTGAAATCGTCGGGCGTGCCGAAGCGTGCCGTCGGCGCGTAGTACCCGGTCACCTGATAGCCCCACGACGGGCCGTATGGGTGCTCCATCACCGGCAGGAACTCCACGTGCGTGAAGCCGAGGTCGGAGACATAGTTGACGAGGTGTTCGGCCAGCTCGACATAGCTCAGCCCGGCCCGCCAGGAGCCGAGGTGCACCTCGTAGATGCTCATCGGCCCGTTGTGCGGGTTGGTCGCGGCCTTGGTGTCTTGCCACGTCGCGTCGCCCCAGGGGTAGGCCGAGTCGTGGACGACCGAGCCGGTCCGGGGCGGGGTCTCGGTGCGCTGGGCCATCGGGTCGGCCTTGTCGCGCTCGACATCGTCTGCGCCGCGGATGCGGTACTTGTAGGTGGTGCCGGCCCCGACGCCGGGGATGAAGATCTCCCAGATGCCGGAGTTGCCGAGCAGGCGCATCGGGTGGCTCCGGTTGTCCCAGCCGTTGAAGTCGCCGACGACATAGACCGACTTCGCCCGCGGTGCCCACACCGCGAAGGAGGCGCCGGTCACCGAGCCCATCGGGCCGTCATACGTCTTGACGTGGGAGCCGAGGATGTCCCACAGCTTCTCGTGCCGGCCCTCGTTGATGAGGAAACGGTCGATGTCGCCCACGGTGGGGGCGAAGCGGTAGGGGTCGTCCTGCTCGTGCTCGATCCCGTCGCCCCAGGTGGTCAGGATGCGGTAGTCGAGAGTTTTGTCCAGGCCCGGACGCACGCCGCTCCAGACGCCGTCGGATTCATGCGCGAGATCGATGATCTCCTCGTCCTCGAAACGGACGCGAACGTGCTGTGCCAGCGGGCGGAGCACGCGGATCCGCAGACCATCGGCCTCCACGTGCTGGCCGAGCAGGTCGTGCGGTTGCTGGTGACGGCCATTGGCCAACGACCAGCGCGCTCCGGGGAGTGCGCTCGGGGGCGTGGGGGTCACGGTTGGTCCTCCTTTGTCTGTCCTGCGTCGGGCAGGAGCCGGTCCAGTGCAGTGAGCGGTATGCCGATCCAGTCCGGCCGATTGCGTACTTCGTAGACGACCTCGTACAAAGCCTTGTCCACCAAGTAGGCGAAGAGCAAGGCCTGCGCGTCGCGCGGATCGTGCCCCGCGCGCGCGGCGTAGCCATCCATGAAGGCCTGTTGCGCGTTCTCGACCCAGTCGCGGGCCGAGTGCCCGCGCGTGCTCTGCTCGACGGAGCCACCGGCGTAGTCGAACGACCGAAGCATGCCCGCGACATCGCGCAACGGCTGATCCGCGCGCGTGCGCTCGGCGAGGGGACGCAACGGCTCGCCTTCGAAGTCGAGCAGGACCCACCCGCGCTCGGGGACGTGGAGGACCTGGCCGAGGTGATAGTCGCCGTGGATCCGTTGGAAAGCTGGCCAATCCGCCTGTGCCGCAGCGTCATACACCGCATCGATGGCGTCGGCGCGCGAGGCGAGCTGCGGAGCCTCGGCCACCGCGGCGGCGGCGCGCGACCGCATTTCGGCGATGGTCTCGGCGACGCGTTCGGGGTCGGCGGGCTCGGTCGGCAGGCGCTCCGCGAGTAGCGAATGGACCTCGGCCGTGGCGTCCCCGAGGGTGCGGGCCCCGGCGGCGAAGTCCGTTCCGTGGCCGGCCGCGACCAGGGCCTCGCGCCACGCATCCTGCGCGCCTGGGAGGAACTCCTGGGCGAAGGCCAGATGCCCGGTGGCGACCCCGGCATCCGGGGCGGCCTTACGGCCCGGCTTGCCGGCTTCGGGCCAGCTCCCGGCGACCGCGCCGAGGCTGGCCGGGACCCGGGTGCTCCCGGCAGCGGCGAGGACGCCTTGCAGTTCGACATCGGGGTTGCGTCCGTCCGCGAGCGCCCGGAAGACCTTGATGATCACCGGCTGCGGCTCACCCTTTGCGTCAACCGCCATACCGATGATCGAGGTGTTCGACTGCTCGCCGGACAGGACGCGCGACTCGGTCAGCCGCCAGCCCCGAGTCCCCATGCCGATGCCGTTCACCGCCGGCTCGACGGCGTCGGTGATGCTGCTCGACGCGGCCTCGACCTCGCCGATGGCGAGCGCGAACAACTGGGCGGCATACACCGGGTCGTGGGGGGCGTCATAGACAAAGCGCGTGCCCAGCACCGAATGCTCGACCACGCCGACGAGCGCGGCGTCGGCGCCGCCGAGGGGCGCCCCGCGATAGGTCAGCGGCACCTGGTAGACGATCGGCGGCGACGTCGCGTCGTCGGCAATGACGAAGGTCTCGATGCCGACCTCGCCCGCCGGGTCGTCCAGACGCCACGCGAAAAGGGGCCGCAGCGCCGGGGTGCGGCCCTTGGCGGCATACCAGCGTTGGCTGCCGATCCAGGCGGCAATGGCGTCCTTCTTGGTGGGCGAGATGGAGGCGCCCTTGTGCAGCAGGGCCATCAGTCGCGCCGGACCTTGATGATGTGAACGGGCTCCCACTCAGGGCCGAGGCGGACGAAGTTCCGCTCCCACCAACGCCATTCGGCGCCAGTCAGGAGGTCTTCGGCGATGAAGCTGTCGCCATAACCCATCCCGAGCTCGGGCATGTCGAGGTGGACGACCGACGAACGGGTCGAGTGCGGGTCGAGATTCGCGACGACGATGATCGTGTCCTCCTCGCCATTACGCAGGATGCGTCGCTTGGAGAAGCAGAGCAGATTCTCATCCTCCACGTGGTGGAAGCGGACATTACGCAGCCAGTGCAGGGCGGGGTGCTCGCGACGGATCTCATTGAGCCGCGTCAGGTAGCCAGCCAGCGACTGCCCTTCCTTGGGACCGCCCTTGTCGTAGTCGGCCCAGCGCCGGTCCTTGTATTGGTACTTCTCGTTGTCGATCTGCTCCTCGGCGCCGGGGCGGGCCACGTGCTCCATCAGCTCGTAGCCGGTGTAGATCCCATAGGTGGGCGAGAGCATCGCCGCGAGCGCGGCGCGGACCTTCCAGGCCGCGAGCCCGCCGAACTGCATATAAGGGGTGAGGATGTCGTGCGTCGTCGGCCAGAACGACGGGCGCATGTAGGACGCCGCGTCACCCGCGAGCTCCTCGACGTATTCGCGCAGATCCCACGCCTGGTTGCGCCAGGCGTAGTAGGTGTAGCTCTGCTGGAAGCCGACCTTACCCAGCGTGTGCATCATCGCCGGCTTGGTGAACGCCTCGGCCAGCCAGATCACGTCCGGGTGGTCCTTGGCGACATCGGCGATCAGCCACTGCCAGAACTCCACCGGCTTGGTGTGCGGATTGTCGACGCGGAAGATCTTGACCCCGTGGTCGATCCAGACCTGGATGACGCGGCGCACCTCGGCATACGCCTCGGCGGGCGTGTTGTCGAAGTTGAGGGGGTAGATGTCTTGGTACTTCTTCGGGGGGTTCTCGGCAAACGCGATGGTGCCGTCGGCGCGGGTGGTGAAGAACTCGGGGTGGGTCTGCACCCACGGGTGGTCGGGGGAGGCCTGAAGGGCAATGTCCATGGCCACCTCGAGGTCATTGCGCGCAGCCTCGGCGACGAAGGCATCGAAGTCGTCGAAGGTGCCTAGGTCGGGGTGGAGGGCGTCGTGACCGCCGGCGGGTGACCCGATGGCATACGGGCTGCCGGGGTCCTTGGGGCCGGCGTTCAGGGTGTTGTTCGGGCCCTTGCGCGCCGCCGTGCCGATCGGGTGGATCGGCGTGAGATAGACGACGTCGAAGCCCATCTTCGCGATCGCCGGCAGGCGCTTGGCTGCCGTAGCGAACGTGCCGGAGACCCACTCGCCGGTGGTCTCGTCGTAGTAGCAACCCTCGGACCGCGGGAAGATCTCGTACCACGCGCCGTAGAGCGCGCGTTCACGTTCGACGAGGAGCGGGAAATCCGCTGTGGGAGAGATGTATTGGCGCATCGGGAGCGCGGCCATCTCGGCGTGGATGTCACGGTTGACGCCGGCATGCAGGCGTGCCATGGCAGGTTGGGAGGTGTTTTGGAGTCCGGAGACCGCCTCGTCGAGCAGGAGCCGGCCCTGGCCGCTGCGGCCCTCCTGGGCGGCGGCCTTCTGCAGGAGCAGCACTCCCTCGGTGAGCATGAGTTCGGTGTCAACCCCTGCAGCGACCTTGATCGTCGCGTCGTGCTCCCAGGTGCCGAAGAGGTCCGACCAGCCCTCGACGCGATAGGTCCAGTAGCCCGGCTCGTCCGGGGTGACTTCGGCGACCCAGAGATTGAGTCCGGGGTTGATGCAGTCCATCGGCAGGTAGATCTCGCTGCCATCGGGACGGGTCAGGACCAGATTCGCATTGACCGCGTCATGCCCCTCGCGAAAGACCGTCGCGTTGACGGTGAAGGTCTCGCCGACGACCGCCTTCGCCGGGCGCGCACCGCCGTCGACGAGGGGGGAGACATCCTGGACCGGGATGCGCCCGATCGGGTTTTGTGGGGCGCCGGTCCTGGGGGCGGCATGGCCGTTGGTCGACGGCGCGGAGTCCGTGGCGGACTGCGCGGAGGTCGGTGCGGACGAGGTCGAGGATGCGGGCATCATCGCAGCCGCAGGCGTATCGGGCGTCACACGACAACGCTATCTGGTGGCCGCCTCGTCGTGCAGGGGGAGCGGGCTCAGTCGGTGACCGTCTCGCTGGCCCAGACCTGAAGGCTGCTCGGTCCGGCGCAGACCTGGGTGCCGGGGAAGCGGACCTGGGGTTCGCCGGGATCCTGCTCCCACGTGGAGTCCCACAGCAGGCGCATCGTGCGGCGGCCCGAGACGTCAGGAAGGGTGACCTGGGCATCGTGAATCGCGCCATTGACGACCACGAGAATGTCGCTGTCCTGCGGTCGGTGCGCGCCGATCAGCATCGACAGGGTCCGCAGGCCGCGCCCCTCCCACTGCTCCGGAGTCAGCGGGCGGGCGTCCTGGCCGAGCCAGCTGACGTCGGCGGGGCCGCCGTCATACGTCGGGGTGCCGAGGAAGAATCGATCGCGCTGGAGAACCGGGTGCGCGCGGCGGATGGCGGCGAGCGCGGCGATGCTCTGAACGAGCTGGTCCTGCCACGGTTGCCAGTCCCAGTCCATCCACCCGATCTCGTTGTCCTGGCAAAAGGCATTGTTGTTGCCGTGCTGCGTGCGCCCGAACTCATCGCCCGCGTTGATCATCGGCACTCCAGCCGAGACCAGCAAGGTGGCCAGCAGATTGCGCAGGCTCCGTCGCCGCCAGGCGAGTGTGTCGGCGTTGTCGGTGGCACCCTCGTGACCGTGGTTCCACGAGCGATTGTGCGGTGAGCCGTCGCGATTGCCTTCGAGATTGCCCTCATTGCGCTTCTCGTTGTAGGCCGTCAGGTCGGCGGCCGTGAACCCGTCGTGAGCCGCGACGAAGTTGATCGACGCGGTCGGGTTGCGCTCGTGGGTCCAGAAGAGGTCCTGGCTGCCGGCGAGGCGGGTGGCCAGTTCGCGGGCCCCGTGGCCGGGCTGGCCGGCGAAGGTTGCAGCGAGATCGGTGAGCCAGAAGGTGCGCACGTCGTCGCGGTAGCGGTCGTTCCACTCGCTGAACGGGCGCGGGAACTGGCCGGTGCGCCACCCGCCCATGCCGCAGTCCCAGGGTTCGGCGATGAGCTTGGTCGCGCCGAGCACGGGGTCGCTGCGGACGGCGGCGAAGAAGGCGTGGTCCGGGTCGAAGTCGTGATTGCGACCGCGGGCCAAGGTGACGGCCAGATCGAAACGGAAGCCGTCGACGTGCATCTCGGTGACCCAGTAGCGCATCGAGTCCAGGACCTGGCGGCAGGAGACCTCGTGATGGGTGTTGAGGCTGTTGCCGCAGCCGGTGAGATTGAGGTCCGCGCCATAGGGGTCGAGGCGGTAGTAGGCGCGGTTGTCCAGACCGCGCCAGCTGAGGATCTGGCCGTCGTCATTGCCCTGCTCGGCGGTGTGGTTGTAGACCACGTCGAGGATGACCTCGATGCCGGCGGCGTGCAGCGCCTTGACCATCGACTTGAACTCATCGACCACGCCTTGCGGGTGGGTGGCCGCGGCATAGCGGTTGTTGGGGGCGAAGAAGCCCAGGGTGTTGTAGCCCCAGTAGTTGACCAGGCCGCGGGCCTGGATCGCCGGCTCGGTGATCGATGCGTGCACGGGAAGGAGCTCGATGGCGGTGACGCCGATGCGCTGGAGGTGGGCGATGATCGCGGGGTGGGCCACGCCGGCATACGTGCCCCGGTGCTGGACCGGGACGGCCGGATGGGTCATGGTCAGGCCGCGGACGTGGGCCTCGTAGATGACGGTCTGAGTCCACGGGGTGCGCGGTGGCGCATCGTCGCCCCAGTCGAAGGTGTCCTCGACAAGCACGGCGCGGCCACCGTGGTCGATGGCGCGGGCATACGGATCGAGGAGCAGCACGGAATCGTCGTACCAGTGCCCCTGTTCGGCGCGGCGGGGTCCGCGGGCCCGGACGCCATAGCGAGCGCCCGGCGCGAGGCCGTCAGCGTGCCCAAACCACCAGCCGTCGGGGGAACCGGCCAGGGGGATGCGGTCCTCGCCGCGGTGGTCATCGAGAACGGCGAGCGCGACCTCGTCGGCGTGTCCGGCATAGACCGCGAAGTGCGCACCGTGGGGGGTCAGAGTCATTCCGGGGGCAAACGACGGACCCCCGTCACGAGGCGGCATGGCCCCTAGCCTAAGGACTAGTACGTTGGTGCAATGACCGATCCCACCGCCCTGCCCAATCTGCCCGGCTTCGGAGCGCCCGCTGCATCCGACGCCCCGCCGGCCGAGGCCTCCTTGCGCGACCGCCTGATCGAGGCCCTGACCAGCCTGGAGTTGCAGCCCACAGTCGATGACGACGGGGACATCACCTTCCTCTTCCAGGACCAGCAACTCTTCATCCGCGCCTCCGACGAGGACGCCCAGGTCGTGCGGCTCTTCGGCCAGTGGCGCCTCGCCGAGCCGGTCCCGGAGGACCGCGGCGAGCGCCTGGAGGCGTGCAATGACGTCAACATCGCCTTCAACATGATCAAGACCGCGATCGCCGAGGACACCCTCCTGGTGACCTCCGAGCACCTGCTGCCGCAGGGAGCGGACCTGCGCAGCCTGTTGATGGTGACCATCCCGCTCGTGCTCCACGGAGTCAGCCTGTGGCACCAGCGCGCCATCGGCGAGGAAGGGATGGACGACATCATGCAGCAGGCGCAGGCCCAGGCCGCTGCTCAGTCGGACGCCGATGCTGCGCGGGCTGACGGCGCGCCTGGCGCCGCCTTCGGCCTGAACGGCAACTGAGCCCGCCATGAGTGAGTTCCTCAGCGTCGACGTCGACTCGGGCATCGCCACCATCCGTCTCGACCGGCCCCCGATGAATGCCCTCAACCTGCAGGTGCAGGGAGAGTTCATCGACGCCTCCCGGGCGGTGAGTGTCGACCCGACGGTGGCCGCTGTCATCGTCTATGGCGGCGAGAAGGTCTTCGCCGCCGGGGCCGACATCAAGCAGATGGCGACCATGACGTATGGCGACATGGTCACCGCCTCCGCCGGCCTGCAGGACTTCACGCGCGCGCTGGCGGCGATCCCTAAGCCGACCGTCGCGGCCATCACCGGCTACGCGCTCGGTGGCGGTTGTGAGGTCGCGCTCGCGTGCGACTTCCGGATCGCCGCGGACAACGCGACCCTCGGGCAGCCCGAGATCGGGCTCGGGATCATCCCGGGGGCCGGTGGCACCCAGCGCCTGGCCCGCCTGGTCGGTCCCGCGCGGGCGAAGGAGCTGATCTTCACCGGCCGATTCGTCAAGGCGGCCGAGGCGTTGGCGATCGGTCTGGTGGACGAGCTCGCTCCCGCGGACCAGGTGTATGCCGTTGCGCGCGAACGGATGTCGCGTTTCGTCGGCGGCCCCGCGCTGGCGATCAAGGCGGCCAAGGAAGCGATCGACAAGGGTCTCGACGTCGACCTGCAGACCGGGCTGGAGATCGAACGGATGGCCTTCTCGGCCCTGTTCGCCACCGACGACCGGCTGGCCGGCATGACCTCCTTCGTCGAGAACGGCCCCGGCAAGGCGACCTTCACCGGGTCGTGAGCGGAAGCGCCAGACGTAGGGGCGGAAAAACTGAGACGCGGGAACGCGGCTCGGTGCAGGACCGGGGCGTGGGGCGAAGCCGCCATGGGTGAGGGCAATCACGCCGAATCTCGCGCGTCCGGTTCCGATGGGGCTGAGAGACTGAGCGGACGTACCAGCGCCTGTCAGAGGCGCCCACCAACGAACAGGACTAGCCAACGATGAACATCGTCGTTTGTGTGAAGCACGTGCCTGACGCTCAGGCCGACCGCGGCTTCAACGAATCGGATCTGACGACGGATCGCCAAAGCGTCGACGGGCTGCTCTCGGAGCTCGATGAGTATGCCGTCGAAGAGGCCCTGAAGATCGCCGAGGCGGCTGGCGGCGAGGTGACCGTCTTGACGATCGGCCCCGCGCAGGCGGCGGACGCCGTCAAGAAGGCCCTGCAGATGGGTGCCGACAAGGGCGTGCACGTCAGCGACGACGCGATCAAGGGCTCGGATGCGTGGGGGACCTCGCTGATCCTGGCCGAGGCGATCACCAAGATCGGCGAGACCGACATCGTCTTGACGGGAATGTCCTCAACGGATGGCTCGATGGGCGTCGTCCCCGCCATGGTTGCCGAGCGACTTTCGTTGCCGCAAATCACCTTTTCTGCCGCGGTGTCGATCGACGGCAAGACCGTCACTGCCCGCCGCGACGGCGACGCCGCCAGCGAGACCATCGTCGGCACGCTGCCGGCGCTGGTCTCGGTAACCGACCAGATCAACGAGCCCCGCTATCCCTCCTTCAAAGGAATCATGGCCGCGAAGAAGAAGCCGGTCGAGACGTGGAGTCTGGCCGATCTCGGCATCGACGCCTCCCAGGTCGGCCTCGCCAACGCCTATACCGAGGTGATCTCGGTGACCAAGCGCCCGCCGCGGGCGCAGGGACAGATCGTCACCGACGAGGGCGACGGTGGCGAGCAGCTCGCCGCCTTCCTGGCCGCCGGCAAGTTCATCTGACCCACGACACGAGAAGGATTAGGAAGACACACTCATGGCCGAGATCTTCGTGCTCGTGGACCACGCCAATGGGCAGGTCCGCAAGACCACCAATGAACTGCTGACGATCGCCGCCCGGCTCGGCGAGCCATCCGCGATCTACCTCGGACCGGGCGCCGCCGACGCCCAGGCAACGCTGGCGAAGTACGGCGCCAAGCGCGTCTACGCCCTCGACAGCGCCGATGTCACGGGCTATCTCGTTGCGCCGCAAGCGGAATTCATCGCCGCGTTGGCCAAGAAGCTCAAGCCCGCCGCGATCTTGATCCCGGCGAACCCGGCCGGCAAGGAGATCGGCGCCCGCGTGGCGATCAAGACCGACTCCGGCCTGATCACCGACGCCATCGACGTCCAGCCGGCCGATGGCGGCGCCATCGAGACCACGCAGTCGGTCTTCGCCGGCTCCTACACGGTCAAGGCGAAGGTGACCAAGGGGACCCCGATCATCTGCGTCAAGCCCAACTCCGCTGCGCCGCAGGAGAACCCGGCTGCCGGCCAGGTCGTCCCCGTCAACCTCACGATCCCCGAGTCCGCGAAGGGCGCGCAGATCACCGAGGCCAAGGAGAAGCAGTCGACGGGTCGTCCCGAGTTGACCGAGGCCGCCATCGTCGTCGCCGGTGGTCGCGGCACCGGCGGTGACTTCTCGGCCGTCGAGGCCTTCGCCGACTCGCTCGGCGCTGCGGTCGGTGCATCGCGTGCCGCCGTGGACGCGGGTTGGTACCCGCACACCTCGCAGATCGGCCAGACGGGCAAGCAGGTCAGCCCGCAGCTCTATGTTGCGGCCGGCATCTCCGGCGCCATCCAGCACCGTGCCGGCATGCAGACCTCGAAGACCATCGTCGCGGTCAACAAAGACCCAGAGGCCCCGATCTTCGAACTCGTCGACTTCGGCGTGGTCGGTGACCTGTTCACCGTGCTCCCCGCCGCGACCGAAAAGATCCAGGCCAGCAAGGCCTGACCCGACCGGCGCTCCGCAGCCCCCGCCGTCCGCACCGGACGGCGGGGGCTGCGTCGTGTCGCAAGGCGACGCTCTATCCCATCCTCGGCCGTCTCGAAGCCGCCCAGATGGTCACCACGCACTGGACGCCTGGCGACGGCCGCCCGGGGCGCAAGTTCTACGAACTCAGTGCGGAAGGCCGCAGTCACTTGCGACCCGTAGCGCCGACCGGCAGCAGTTCACCGACCTCACCACCCGGCTGTTCTCCCATGACAGCTCGGGCGCACACGAAGGAGCCGGGTCATAATGGGCTTGTCGCAGTTGGCCGCCGTCATTCTCGTGCTTCCCGGACTGCGGCGCCGTGGCCTGTCCGGCCGGGCCGCCGGGTGGGCGCTCGGTCCTACGATCCTGCTCGCCCTCGTCCTCGCCTGGGCCTTCCCATCCCCGCTGTTCGCCACACCCCGGCCCGCGACGATCCTTGCCTTCATCGCGGTCCAGCTTCTGGGCCCGGGTCTGCTCGCGCACACCAGTTGGCGATCCCTTCCTCGCGAACCGGTCAGCGGCCGAGTCCAGGGACGTGATCGCGCCGTTGCCCCCTGTTCCCCCTCATCGTCCTGATGCCCATCGCCACTGCGCTGGGCCGCCTGGGCAACTGAGGTCGGACGCCGGCCCCGGCGCAACGAAATAGAATCCGTCGGTGACTGTCTACCTCGACCATGCGGCGACCACGCCGATGCTGGCCGCCGCGCGGGCCGCGATGATCGAGCAGTTGGAGCACACCGGCAACGCCTCCGCCATCCACTCGCTGGGGCGGGAGGCGCGCCGGGTCGTCGAGGAATCCCGTGAGCGGATCGCCGCGGCGGTCGGCGCGCTGCCCAGCGAAGTCATCTTCACCTCCGGCGGCACCGAGGCCGACAATCTCGCCGTCAAGGGCACGTATGCCGCCCGCCACGCCGCATTGCCCGCTCGCCGCCGGCTCGTGGTCGGCGGTATCGAGCACCACGCCGTGCTCGACCCGGTCGAGTACCTCCTGGGCCAGGAGGGCGCCGAAGTCACCTTCGTCGAGCCGGCGCCCGACGGGCTGATCACACCCGATGCGCTGGCCGAGGCGCTCGGCCCCGACCCCGGCGATGTCGCCCTCATCAGCATCATGTGGGCCAACAACGAGATCGGGACGATCGCCCCGATCCCAGCGCTGGCCGCGATCGCGCGCGAGCACGGCATCCCGATGCACAGCGACGCCGTCCAGGCCGTGGGCCACATCCGCGTCGACTTCGCTGCCAGCGGCCTCGACCTGCTCACGCTCACCGGCCACAAGCTCGGCGGCCCGGTCGGGATCGGTGCCCTGCTCGCCCGTCGCGACGCGCGGCTGGTGCCGTTGCTGCACGGCGGCGGCCAGGAGCGGCAGGTGCGTTCGGGCACCCTGGACGTGCCGGCCATCGCCGCCCTCGCCGTGGCGATCGACGAATCCGTGGCCGGGCTCGCCCAGGAGTCCCAGCGCCAGATCGCGTTGCGGGACAACCTGATCGAGCGTGCCCTGGCGCTCGGACTCGATCTGCATCTCACCGGTGCGTGGACCCCGGGGAACGCCGATGACCGGCTGCCCGGCAATGTGCACCTGCGCGTGCCGGGCGCCGATGGGGACTCGCTGCTCTTTCTGCTCGACGCCGCCGACATCGCCTGCGCGACCGGCTCGGCCTGCTCCGCCGGAGTTCCGCGGGCGAGCCATGTCGTGCTCGCGCTCGGGATCCCCGACGAGGAGGCGCGCGGAGCGCTGCGGCTCAGCCTCGGGCATACGTCCACGCAATCCGACGTGGATGCGGTTATCGCGGCGCTCCCCGCCGCGGTGGAGCGCGCCCGCCGCGCGCGGGGGGCGGCGTGATGCGCGTCGTGGTGGCCGGCGGTGCCGTGATCGGAGGTGCGGT
>NZ_DAOQZV010000040.1:0-1265 GCF_035343835.1 Nostocoides sp.
ACGAAGACCGGCTGCTGCGGATCGGCAGCCCGCTCTTCCACTTCGGCATGCTCGGTGTCATCGGCGGTCACATCCTCGGCCTGCTCATCCCGCAAAAGTGGACCGACGCCGTCGGCATCTCGCGGCACACCTACCACATCCTCGCGCTGGCCGGCGGCATCCCCGCCGGCGTCGCGGCTGTCGCCGGGCTGGCCATCCTCGTCTATCGGCGGCGCACCACCGGCCCCGTCTTCAGCGCGACGACGATCAACGACAAGATCATGTATGCCGTGCTCGGCGTCGTCATCGTCCTCGGCATTTGGAACACCATCGCCGGCAGTTGGCTGCAGTTCGGCGGCGAGTACAACTACCGCTCGGGCGTCTCGGTGTGGTTCCGCTCGATCTTCGAGTTGCGCCCCGATGTCGCGCTGATGGCGGCGGCCCCGATCGGCTTCAAGATTCACGCGGTCGCGGCTTTCCTGCTCTTCGCGTTGTGGCCCTTCACCCGTCTCGTGCACGTCTTCAGCGCCCCCATCGGCTACTTCACGCGCCCCTACATCGTCTATCGCAGCCGCGACGCGCGATCCGGGGTCGCGGGTGGCGTGCGCGCTCCCCAAGGCACCTGGGACAAGCCCGGCCTGAAGTCACAGGAGAAGGTATGACCGCGGAACGCGTCTCGATCGGCAGCTCGGCACCCGAGCCCCTCGCGCCCTGGCAGGAACCCGCGCCCGGTGAGGGCTCGGGTCTGCACGAGTTGACCGCACTCGGCGACGCGCTGGTCGCGCAGGCCCACGCGGACGCTCGCGGCAAGGCCGCGCACCTGGTCGTGAAGACCCCGCTGCTTCGCGCGACGGTCATTGCGTTGACCGCGGGATCCGGCCTGCCGGAACACAACTCGCCACCGGCGGCGACTCTGCAGTCGCTTCGCGGGCAGGCTGTGCTACGCAGCGATATCGACCGCTGGGAACTGACCACCGGCTCGCTGGTCCCCATCCCGCCGGAGCGGCACGCGGTGGACGCGGTCAGCGACTGCGTCCTGCTGCTCACGGTCGCCGCCGGCTGACCCGCGCTCCCACCGGACCGGCCACCTCATGTGCTCCTATTGCGGCTGCGAGTCGATCGATCTGATCGGGCGGTTTATGGCCGAGCGCGTCGCGATCGTCAACGCGCTCACCGATCTGCGCAGCGCCTGCCACGCCGGCGACGCCGAGGCGGTGCAGACGGCGGTGACGCAGATGGAGCGGCTGCTGCACCCCCATACGGCGGCCGAGGAGGTCGGCCTCTTT
>NZ_DAOQZV010000040.1:1365-4649 GCF_035343835.1 Nostocoides sp.
GGCCCAGGTGCCTCAGCCGGCCAGGGCCGAGGCGCCAGAGTGCGGGAGCTCTCGGCCGAAGGCGCCGCGCTGGTAGTCCTCGAAGGCCTGGAGGACCTCGGCGCGGGTGTTCATGACGAACGGCCCGGCCCAGGCGATCGGCTCTTTGATCGGACGACCGCCGAGGATCATCACTTCGAGCCCACGCTGGCCACGGCCGTCCGCGTCCACGGTGGCAGAGAACTCGACGACGTCGCCGCGGCCGAGCACCGCCAACTGACCCGCCCCGATCGGGGTGCCTTGCGGCCCGACCTGGCCGCGACCACTCATGACATAGACGAGGGCGTTGAAGTCGGCGCGCCACGGCAGCTCGAGGCGCGCTCCGGGCGCGACGGTCGCGTGGATCATCGTGATCGGCGTATGGGTGCTACCCGGCCCCCGGTGTCCGGCAACGTCACCGGCGATCAAGCGCACGAGCGCGCCGCCGTCGGCGGAACTGAGCAAGGCGGTCTGGCCGGCACGCAGATCCTGATAGCGCGGGGTGACGAGCTTGTCGGCGCGCGGCAGGTTGACCCACAGCTGGATGCCGTGGAAGAGGCCGCCGCTGACGACGAGCTCCTCCGGCGGCGCCTCGATGTGCAGCAGCCCGGCCCCGGCCGTCATCCACTGCGTATCGCCGTTGGTGATCCGTCCGCCACCGCCGTAGGAGTCCCGGTGGTCGAAGGTGCCGTCGATGATGTAGGTGACCGTCTCGAAGCCGCGGTGCGGGTGCCACGGGGTGCCCTTGGGCTCGCCCGGCGCGTACTCCACCTGCCCCATCTCGTCCATCATGATGAAGGGGTCAAGGTGGCGCAGATCCACGCCCGCAAAGGCACGCTTGACGGGGAAGCCTTCACCCTCGAAGCCGCTGGGAGCAGAGGTCACCGACACGACGGGACGGCGCGTCGCAGTCGGCGCCGGCCGCTCGATGCTCGGCAGCACGGCGAAGTCGGAAATGGTGACAGCTGGCATTCGACTCACTCCTTTAGTTGCGGTTTCAACTATACCGCTCAACCGGGCGCGAGTCCAGTTCATTTCCGGTGCGTATGCCGGCGCCTTCAGCACCGCGGTCGGCTACGCCAGCCAACGTCGCCGGGAACGCAGCACGCCGCCCGACGAGTCCGTCGGGCGGCGTGCTGCGTGTGCAGTTCGGCTGGTGTCAGACGAGCGCGTCGATCTCGGCCTTGATGGCCTCGACCTTGTCGGCGCCGATCATCGCGCCGGCCATCCCCATGGCCTGGGCAGCGGACATGCCGCGAACCATTCCGATCATCGGGTTGGACGTCACGCCGGGCGCGTGCTTCTCCATGATCGCCTGCACGTCCGGGTCGTCGAGCAGGGTGCCCATGGTCGTGGTGTCGGCGTCGTAGCGAGCCATTGCAGTCTCCTTGACTACTAGCAGGTAACTCCGGCTCAGCCTATGTCACAACACGCAGGTCCCGGCGAATGTGTCGCCGAGACCTGCGTCATCCTTTGCGAGCCGGTGATCAGCCCTCGCCGCGCCGGAATCCGGCGCGTTGCGCTGCTTCCTCGTCGAGGAACCAGACATCGGGCGTGGTCTGGTCATACCAACCCGATCCCGGCACCTGGTAGATCCCGAGGGCGTAGACGCCCTTGATCGGGTGACCCAACGGCATACAGCCATCCTCGATCGGAGCTGCGGAGCCTACGCTCCAGCCGCCGTCGATGACGGCATGATCGTGGACCACCACGCTGTCCCCGCCCGCGTCGCCGGCGTCGTCCGGCGGGCCGTATGCCGATGCCGCCTCGTGCGCGCCGTAGCCGTGGTCGCCGTAGCCACCCACGTGTCCCGACTCACTGCCCTCGCCGGACGCCGCATCTGCATCGCGCGCGGCGTCGCCGTCGGCCCGGGACGTGTCGTCGACCGGCCAGGCCTGGACCTCGTCCGAGCCGTCGCTGCCCTCAACGACACGCTGCTCGGCGCCGTCGTCGACGGGCCATGCTTGGACCTCGGCATCCGTGCCCACCGATTCGGCGGAGGCGTCGGGATTGCCGTCCCAGACCAGGTTCACGCCGCCAGCTTCGGCCACCGCCTCGGTGTCGACCGCCGCAGCAACCTCATCCAGGGACGACGGCTCGACATCAGCATCGGACCACGACGACTCCTCGACCTGCGCAACATCGGCGGAGGTGCCGTCGGCCTCGGCCCCGGCAGGCGCGTCGTCGGAGGGGGCCGCGTCCTCAGCAGGCGCGTCGACCGACCAGGCCGACTCCTCCACGTTCACGACATCACCGCCCTCGCCCGCAGCGACCTCCACGGCAGCCGCGTCGCCGGCGTCGCTCACCGTCTCGCCGTCCCACACCAGATTCACGCCACCGGCCTCCGCAACCGCGTCGGTATCGACCGCCGCAGCAACTTCCTCCAGGGACGACGGCTCCACTGCGCCGTCGGACCAGGACGACTCCTCGGCGACAATGTCCCCATCAGATAGGCCATCGTCTGCCGCGGCCGAGTCCTCGACCGATTCCTCGGACGACCAGGCCGACTCCTCGACCTGACTGCCGTCGCCAGCATCCCCCGTGAGGTCGTTCACGACACCCGCATCGCCCGCGTCGGCCGTCGAGTCGCCGTCCCACACCAGATTCACGCCACCGGCCTCCGCAACCGCGTCGGTATCGACCGCCGCAGCAACTTCCTCCAGGGACGACGGCTCCACGGCGCCGTCGGACCAGGACGACTCCTCGGCGACAACGTCCCCATCAGATAGGCCATCGTCTGCCGCGACCGCCCCACCTTCGGGAGCAGCCCACGACGACTCCTCGGTCACGACGTCACCTTCGGGAGCGGTCCACGACGACTCCGCGGTCGCTTCCGCGTCGGGGGACGGGACGTCGTCGTCCACCGCGTCACCCTGGACGGCCGCGTCATCAGTCGCGGCGACCGGGGGCTTGGCATTCCACGGGTCCGCAAAGGGCGAGGCGGTAGCTACGTGCGGGTCACCCTCGGTTGCGTCCGCGGAGGCATCTGCCTGACGGTCGCGCCGGAAGGCGGCGATGCGGGAGGCCGCGCCCGCGATTCCTGCGCCGGCTAGCCCGGCCGCGCCGGCGGCCAGCGAACCCAGCCGACCGCGCACTTCGCCGGAACCCGAGTCAGCCGAGGCTGCGGGCAAGGGGGCAACCGTTGCGGACAACTCTGCTTCCCGGGTCTCGCCCAGGGCGTTGTCGGTCGTCTCGGACGTGACGTCCGCCTGAGCGTCCCAATTCGGCCCCGTGGTGGCCTCGGCCACCCAGTCGGAGTGCGCCTC
>NZ_DAOQZV010000040.1:4749-18433 GCF_035343835.1 Nostocoides sp.
GAGCGTCCCAATTCGGCCCCGTGGTGGCCTCGGCCACCCAGTCGGAGTGCGCCTCAGGGACAGCAAAGGTCGACTCGTCGGCCTCCGGCACGTCCGCCGCAGGCACGTCCACCGGGACCTCGTCCACCTCAGGCACGTCCACCACCTCAGGCACGTCCACCGCGACCTCGTCCACCTCAGGCACGTCCACCACTTCAGGCACGTCCACCGCGACCTCGTCCACCTCACGCACGTCCACATCGGGAACGTTCACCTCGGGGACATCCATGGCAGACACGTCACCCTCGGCGAAACTCGCCTCAGGCATCTCGGTCTCGGACAAGCTGGCCTCGGGCAGGTCCAACGCAGGCAGCTCCGTGGCAGGCACATCCAGATCCGGAAGGCTCGCGTCACGACCATCCCACCCAGAGGCGTCACCGTCAGCGAAGCTCGCCTCGGGAATGTCGCCGTGGGGCAGGCTCACCTCCGGCAGGTCGACTGCGGGAACGTCCATATCCGGAACGCTGACTTCCGGCATGTCCACCGCAGCCACGTCCACGGCGGGGACATCCACGTCCGAAACGGCGACGTCGGGCACATCGACCGCAGCAACATCCACATCCGGAACGCTCACGTCCGGCGCATCCCATGCAGGGGCGCCTACATCCGACCCGTCCACTCTCGCAACGCCGTCAGCATCTACGGCGGTCTCGTCCGACAACTGCGTCGACGGCAAGGCCCCATCGACGTCTAGCCCGCCGCCGGCCGGCATGTCACCCATCGTCATCCCGGGCAGGCCGTGTTCGGGCAGATCGAAGTCGTCGGGGTCGACGCTCAGGTCGGCAAGCTCCGGCACGTCGACGGGCTCGAGCGCCTCCCGCGCCTCCGCCTCGGCCGCGGCAAGGCCCGCTCCGTCAGCCGGACTTGCCAGCCGGCCGTCCGGCACCACGCCGTCGACGCCAATGTCGAAGCCGTCGGCCTGCTCGGCGGCACGCTCCTCGGCCGAGAACGCGGCGGCGGCTGGCGCGTCACTGCCCTCGAAGGTGTCCTCACCGCGCGAGGCCGCCCATGCGCCTGCGCCGACAGCGCCTGCGCCGACCGCCCCCGAAGCACCAGCCCTACCGGCGTCGAGCCCACGAGCATCATCCGCGGTGCCGCCCCAGGCAGCCGCGCGCTCGGCGTCATAGCGATCCCCCACGGCAGGGGCGGTGTCGGTCTCCGGCAGTGGCCGCTTCAGCGACCCGATTAGCAACCAGAGGATCACCAAGACCAACAAGACGAAGATGAGCAACAGGACGAGGTTGCGACCTTGGGGCATCGTGGCTCCTAACTCTGCCGACCGCGTTGGCGCGGCGGCGGTGGCGGCGGGTGCAGAACACCCATTCCTACGGCAGACCCTAGTGCCCAGCGCGAGGTCAAGGTCAGGCGGAATCCGACCAAAGCAGCGGGCGACGCAAACCGGGCAGCACGCTTACCCGTCGAGGCCGAGTTCATGGGCAGATTGCGAGCGCATCTCGACCTTGCGCACCTTGCCGGTCACCGTCATCGGGAAGTCGTCGACGAGCTTGACGTAGCGCGGGATCTTGTAGTGCGCCAGCTTCCCCGTGCAGAACTCCCGCAGAGCGGAGGCCGTCAACTCCGGAGCACCCGACCGCAGGCGCACCCACGCGCACAACTCCTCACCGTATTTCGCATCCGGCACCCCGATGACCTGGGCGTCGACGATGTCGGGGTGGGTGTAGAGGAATTCCTCGATCTCACGCGGATAGATGTTCTCGCCGCCGCGGATCACCATGTCCTTGATCCGGCCGGTGATGCGCACCGACCCGTCCGGATCCATCACCGCGAGATCCCCGGTGCGCATCCACCCGTCGACAACGGCTTCGGCGGTCTTCTCCGGCTCCTCCCAATAGCCGATCATCACCGAGTAGCCCTTCGTGCAGAACTCGCCGGCCTCGCCGCGCGCCAGAGTCGCCCCGGTGATCGGATCGGCCACCCGGATCTCCAGGTGAGGCGCGACCCGCCCAACGGTGCCCACTTTCAAGTCGAAAGAGTCGTCAGTGCGCGTCTGCGTCGACACCGGTGAGGTCTCGGTCATGCCGTAGCAGATCGTCATCTCCTCGATGCCCGCCGCGATCAGCTTCTTCATCATCTCGGCCGGGCAGGGCGAGCCGGCCATGATGCCGGTCCGCACCGAGCTGAGGTCATAGGTCGCGAAGTCCGGCAGCGCCCACTCCGCGATGAACATCGTGGGCACGCCATAGAGCGACGTGCATCGCTCCGCCTGCACAGCCGCCAGTGTCGCGGCCGGCTCGAAGGCCGCCGCCGGAATCACCATGCAGGCGCCGTGCGTCGTCGCCGCCAGATTGCCCATCACCATCCCGAAGCAGTGATAGAAGGGCACCGGTATGCAGATCCGGTCCTCTTCGGTGTAGCGGCAGATCTCCCCGACGAGGTAGCCGTTGTTCAGGATGTTGGTGTGCGAGAGCGTCGCGCCCTTGGGGAATCCCGTTGTCCCAGAAGTGTATTGAATGTTTATGGCATCGCTGGCGGACAAGCCGTCAGCGATCTCCGTCAGCCTGTCAGCCGGCACCTCCTCGGCCCGCGCCAGCAGCGCGTCCCAGCTTTCGGTGCCGATGAAGACGACATCGCGCAACTCGGGACAGGCACCTCGCGCCTGGTCGATCATCCCCGCGTAGTCGCTCGTCTTGAAGCGCTCCACCGCGATGAGCAGGCTGATCCCCGCCTGCTTCAGGACGAACTGCAACTCGTGACTGCGATAGGCCGGGTTGATGTTGACCAGGATCAGTCCCGCCTTGGCCGTCGCATACTGGACGATCACCCACTCATACCGGTTCGGCGCCCAGATCCCGACCCGTTCACCGACCTGATAGCCGGCCGCGACCAAGGCACGAGCCAGTCGATCGACGACGGCGCCGAACTCGGCATACGTCAGTCGCACGCCCTGGGCGACGTCAACGATGGCCTCACGCTCGGGGAAGCGCGCAATCGTCGCGTCGAGATTCGCGCTGATCGTGGTGGTCAGCAGCGACGGGTCGCTTTCGCCGATGGCGTGGGCGAGGGAGCTCTCAGAGGGGGCGGTTGGGGCGGACATCGGTGTCCTTTCGCGACGACAGGCGGCCTGACCTCATCCCACCGCGCCCATCCCCCGCTCGCAACCCATTCCGTATGCCGTGTCGCCCACCGTCCGTCGGCCGCGCCGAGCGGTCGCCGAGCACCGGACCGACAGTGCGAGGCAAAGCGTTGGTGGAGGCTCAGATTCCTGACCCTGGATTGAGGATGCCCTGCGGATCGAGGGCCGCCTTAATGGCCCGTGTCACCTCCATCACATCCGGGCCTAGCTGCGCGCCGAGCGCGCCGATCTTGGCACGGCCGACCCCGTGCTCGCCGGTGATCGTCCCCCCGAGATCGATAGCCAGCTGCATGATCTCCTCGAACGCCGCCTCCGCGCGCTGCCGGGCCGCGGGATCGGCCCCGTCGAAGATGAGATTCGGGTGGGTGTTGCCGTCACCGGCATGGGCCACCACGGGAATATCGGTGTCGTGCCGGGCCGCAATCTCAGAGATCCCATCCAGCAGATCCGGCAGCGTGGGCACAGGGACCCCGACGTCTTCGATGAGCAGCGATCCGAGACGCTCGCTTGCCGGGAAGAACGCGCGCCGGGCGGACAGGAAGGCCTCGCCCTCCTGGGGGTCGTCGGTGCGATAGACCTCACTGCACCCCACGGCCAGGCACGCCGCCTCGATCCGCTGCATTTCTTGCGCGCACGCGGCACCCGGGGCATCGGACTGGATGACGAGCAGACCGCCCGCGCTTCGGTCCAGGCCCATCGCCGTGTAGTCCTCGACGATATTGATCGCACGCCCGTCCATGAACTCCACCAGCGACGCCCGGATCGTCCGCCCCATCTCGACCACCGCCTCCGCTGCGGCGCGAGCCGTCGGGAACACCGCGACCAGCGTCGACGCCGGTGGGGGCTCAGGCAGCAGGCGCAGGATCACCCGGGTCACGATGCCGAGGGTGCCCTCGCTGCCGACGAAGAGCTTCATCAACGACAGTCCGGCGACATCCTTGATTCGTTTGCCGCCCAAGGTGATCAGCCGGCCGTCGGCCAGGACGACATCGAGACCGAGGACGTAGTCGGTCGTGACGCCGTATTTCACGCAGCACAACCCGCCCGCATTCGTCGCGATGTTCCCGCCGATCGAGCAGATCTCGAAGGAGCTCGGATCCGGGGGGTACCACAGCCCCTCGGCCGCGGCCGCCCGCTTTACCGCCGCATTGAGCGCCCCCGGCTCGACGACCGCCGTCCGCGTCGCCGGGTCGATCTTGATCGCCGTCATCTTCTCGAGGCTGATCGTCAGCCCGCCCTCGATCGCCGACGAGCCCCCGGCCAGCCCCGTCCCCGCCCCCCGGGGCACGACCGGTATGCCGTGGCTCGCCGCCCAGCGGACCGCCGCCTGCACCTGGGCCGCCGTTCGCGGACGGACGACGGCACACGGCATACCGGCACCGGGCACGCGCGCCCAGTCGAACTGATAGGCCGCCATCCGCGCCGGGTCGATGACGACGTCGGCGGCGCCGACGGTGGCGCATAGCTCATCGAGGCTCATGACAGTCGCTCCGGTCGGGTCAAGCGATCGAGGAAGGCGAGTAACAAGGCCTCACGCAGCTGCGAAGACGCCTCTCCCAGAAGGGCATTGATCATCGCCATGCGCTCAGGGATATGCGCACCACCGGCCATCCCCGCCATCGCGAGGATTCCATCGAAGGCAGCCGCGTCCAGACCCGAGGGGTCCAGAGCCGCGACGACCGCGACCAGCCCTGGATCGAGCGCCACCGGCCCCGCCGCCCGCGCCACCGCCACCGAGTCGGCGAGCGCCCCGAGCAACTCGGGGACCAGTGGAGCAGTAGCCGCGCACAGGCTCAGGTGGAGGCTGGCCGGGCCGCCGCGATAGGGCAGCTGCGGCTGCACGAGCCACCCCCGCGCCGCCATCTCATCCGCAACCGTGTAGACGTCGAAGTCGTCGCTCGCGACCAGCGCGAGCAGCGTCGAGTCGGGGGCGACGAGCGGCCGCAACCCCGTGACGCCCGCGGCGACATCGAGGCTCGCTTGACGCGCCGTGCGCGCCAGATCGGCATACCCCTCGCGTCCGAGGAAGGTCGCGACCGCCCATGCGGCCGCGAGCGGGCCGCCGGACTTGGTCGACTGGATCGTCGTGTTGAGCATCGTGTATCCCGGCCAGTCCGCGGTCGCGAAGAACTGGCTCCGGCGCAGTTCCGCGTTGCGGTGCAACAGGATCGAGACGCCCTTGGGGCTGTAGCCATATTTGTGCAGATCCACCGAGATGCTCGTGACGCCCGGCACCGCGAAGGTCCAGGGCGCCACATCCGGCAGGAAGGGCAACACCCAGCCGCCGATGCAGGCGTCGACGTGCACGCGGATCCCCCGGTCCGCGCCGATCGCCGCGATCGCGGCGATCGGGTCGATCACGCCATGCGCGTATGACGGCGCCGACCCCACCAGCAGCACCGTCGAGTCGTCGACCGCCGCCCGCATCGCGTCCGGGTCCGCGCGGAAGGTCACCGGGTCGACGTCGATGACGACGGGTCGGACGCCGAAGTAGTGCGCGGCCTTGTGGAAGGCTGCATGCGCCGTCGCGGGCAGCACCATCGCCGGGGACACCACCGCCGACGCATCGCGAGCAGCCTTGACGGCCAACAGGATTGACTCGGTGCCGCCCGAGGTCACCGTCCCGGCGAAGCCCGACTCGGCGTCGAGCAAGTCGCCCGCGAAGGCGACCAGGTCGTTCTCCATGGCGAGCAAAGACGGAAAGGCGGTCGGGTCCAGGCCATTGGTCCCGCCGAAGTCCGCGAGCGCGTGCCGGCCCAACGCGTCGGCATCGGCCAGCCCGGAGTCGTAGACATAGCTCAACGTCCGGCCACCGTGCGTCGGGACGTCATTGGCGCGCAAAGCCCTCAGCCGCGCCAGCACCTCATCAACGGAGTTCACGAGCGGCCACCCCTTCGTCCGACAGCCTCGTCCAGACGGTACCGGGCGAGCGGGACTAGCGAGACGGCGACGAGCACGGCGGGGACCAAGGCGAAGCCAAAGGCGATCGCCGACACCGCCTGCGGGCTCTGCGTTGCATCCGCAGAAGTCGAGGAGGCGTAGCCGCCGAGCGCCAGGACGAGCGCATAGACCCCGGGCCCGAGTGCGAGCCCCAGCGTCTCGGCGCCGGTCCACACTCCGGTGAAGACGCCGACGCGGTTCTCCCCGGTCCGGGCAGCGTCGGCAGCGGCGGTGTCCGGGAGCATCGCCATCGGGAACAGCTGCACACCGGCATAGGCGACGCCGATCAGGGCAACCGCGGCGGCGAGCAGGCCCAGGGAGGTGGTACGCACGGCATACGCGAACAGGGCACCGAGCAGGAAGAGCAGGGAGGCCGCGAGATAGCCGCGCTGCTTGCCCCAGCGCGCGCCCAGCGCCTGCCACAGCGGCATGACGAGCAAGGCGGGCGCGACGAAGCAGACGAAGAGGATGCTCGATGCGCCCGGCCGCCCCAGCACCCACCGGGCGACATAGTCGACGCCGGCGAGCATCGCACCGCAGGCCAAGGCCTGGAGCACGAAGGTCACCAGCAGCACACGAAAGTCGCGCGCTTGCGCCACGAGGCGCAGTTGATCGCGAAGACCCGCGTTCGGCGCCTCCACCTCGTATGCCGGCGCACCCGCCGTCCCCCGCCACGCGCCATACGTCCCGAGCAGGATGAGCAGGCCGACGAAGACGCCGACGGCCCGATAGCCGTGCTGGTGACCGACGGCGTCACGGATGGCCGGCGACAGCCCGCCGCTGACCAGGATGGCGAGGGCGAGGATGGCGACCCGCCACGTCATCAGCCGAGTGCGCTCGTCGTAATCGAGGGTCATCTCCGCCGGCATCGCGACATAGGGCACTTGGAAGAACGCATACGCGCTCGCGCAGGCGAGGAAGGCGAGAGCGACCCAGGCCGCGCCGAGGGCCGCGGGCGAGGCGGGCCCGGCGAACAAAAGCATGAACAGCACGGCCAAGGTGACGCCCGCCCGGAGCAGGAAGGGCCGGCGCCGGCCCTGCGGGCTGCTCGAGGAGTCGCTGATCCGGCCGGCGATCGGGTTCAAGATGACGTCCCACGCCTTGGGGACGAGAACGATCAATCCGGCAGCGACGGCGGGCACGCCTAACCGGTCGGTCAGATACGGCAGGAGCAACAAGCCGGGCACCGTGCCGAAGGATCCGGTCGCGACGGAGCCGAGACCGTATCCGATCCGCACGCGGCGAGGCAGCGCGTCCGAGGGCGACATCGTCGTCATGGACACCAAATCTAGGTTGCCCCCACGCCCAGACCTACTGGCGAGTAGTGTCGAGTTGTGACCGATGCTCTCCCGCTCGCCGCGGATCCCGACCTCGCATCGGGCGCGGGCGTCGTCGCCGCGGCTGCGGCCGCCGGCGTCGAGACGATGTTCACGCTATCCGGGGCCCACGTCTTCCCCCTCTACGACGCGGCCCACCGCGGACGCCACCGCCTGCGGATGGTGGACGTCCGGCATGAAGCAAGTGCGGTCTTCGCCGCAGAGGCGGTCGGAAAGCTCACGCGCACACCGGGTTTCGCGGTCGTGACCGCCGGCCCCGGTGTGACCAATGCCCTGAGCCCCGTCACCCAGGCCCACTTCAGCGGCGCCCCGCTCGTCGTCTTTGGTGGTCGCGCGCCCGAGGCCGGCTGGGGCCGCGGCGCGCTCCAGGAGCTGGACCAGGCGCCCCTTTTCGCCTCGGTGACCAAGGCGAGCGGCACCGCGCACACACCCCAGCATGTCGGCCCGTATGCCGCGGCCGCCTTCGCTGCGGCGGGCGCGGCGCACCGTGGCCCGGTCTTTCTCGACGCCGCAATTGACACCCTCTTCTCCCCCGTGCCGGTGCCGGGGACCCGGCCGGGCAACGACACCTCGCTGCCCCCCTTTGGCGAGTCACCGCGGCGGCCACCGCTCGACCCCGGCGCGATTGCGGCCATCGCCGCCCTGCTGGGGGACGCGGTGCACCCGGTGATCGTCCTCGGTAGCGACGTCTGGGCGGACGGCGCCGAAGTGGCGGCGCTCGAACTGATCGACGAACTCGGCATACCGGCAATCACCAATGGAATGGGGCGCGGAGTGGTCCCCGCCGGGCACCCCGGCCTGGTCACCAAGGCGCGGCGGCCGGCGCTGCGGGATGCCGACCTGGTGATCGTCGTCGGCACGCCACTGGATTTCCGCCTCTCCTATGGCGCCTTCGGGACGCCCGCCGCTCCGGCGCGGGTGGTCCATATCGTCGACAGCCCCGACCAGCGGGCGACCAACCGTCCGCTGGACGCCTGCGCCGCGGGCGACCTCGCGGCGATCCTCACGGCGCTCACCGCGGCCGTTACCCCCCGCGCGCAGTGGACCGCGTGGCGCACCACGCTCGCCGACCACGTCGCCCGAGCCGAGGCCGCCGATGCCGAGTTGCTGTGCGCCGACGGCGACCTGATCCACCCCGCACGCATTTACGGCGAGCTGCTCCCCCGGCTGTCCGCGGACACGGTCGTCATCGGCGATGGCGGCGACTTCGTCTCGTGGGCGGGCAAATTCGTCGAGCCGACGCGCCCCGGACGGTGGCTCGACCCCGGCCCCTTCGGCTGCCTCGGCGCCGGGCTGGGCGCGGCCATCGGCGCGCGCTGCGCCGACCCAGACAACCCCGTCGTCCTGCTGCTCGGCGACGGCGCGGCGGGCATGTCGTTGATGGATGTCGACACCCTGGTGCGCCACGATCTGCCGGTCGTCATGATCGTGGGCAACAACTCGGCCTGGGGGCTCGAACGCGGGCCGATGCGCGCGCTCTACGGCTACGACATCCTGGCGGACCTGGCGCCCGACACCCGCTACGACCGCGTCGTCACCGCCCTCGGCGGGGCCGGCGAGATGATCACCGACGCCGCTGCGCTGGGGCCGGCGATCGACCGGGCACTCGCGGCCGGCGTGCCCTACCTGCTCAATGTCGTCACCGACCCGGACGCCGTCTACCCCCGCGCGACCACGGGTCTGTGAGTCGTAGCGACCCAGTGTGAGGGTGGCCACGGACGGAGTAAACCCGGTCGCGACGCCCGATCGGGGCAAGGCAGAATCAGGCCTCATGCGTCAGGTGCGACAGAGCTCGAAGCTGCAGAACGTCCGGTATGACGTGCGGGGTCCCATCCTCGTCGAGGCCCAGCGCCTCGAGGCCGAGGGCCACCGCATCCTCAAGCTCAATATCGGCAACCCCGCCCCCTTCGGCTTCGAGGCCCCCGACGCGATCCTGCAGGACATGATCCACAACCTGCCGATGGCGCAGGGCTATAGCGACTCCCGCGGGATCTACTCGGCGCGCACCGCCGTCGCCAGCTTCTATCAAAGCGAAGGCATGCGCGATGTCGATGTCGACGACGTCTTCATCGGCAACGGGGTCTCGGAGATGATCTCGCTCGTCCTGCAGGCCATGGTCGACAATGGCGACGAGATCCTCGTGCCCGCGCCGGACTACCCGCTGTGGACCGGAGCGGTGACCCTGTCCGGCGGCACCCCGGTGCACTACCTGTGCGACGAGGACAACGGCTGGATGCCCGATCTGGCCGACATCGAAGCCAAGATCACGCCCGCGACCAAGGCGCTGGTCATCATCAACCCCAACAACCCGACCGGGGCGGTCTACAGCAAGAAGATGGTCGCCGACCTCGTCGACATCGCGCGGCGCCACGAACTGGTGCTGATGGCCGATGAGATCTACGAGAAGATCCTCTACGGCGACGCGGTCCACCATCATGCCGCGCTGGCGGCCGGCGACGATGTGGTGTGCCTGACGTTCAGCGGCCTGTCCAAGGCCTACCGCGTCGCTGGTTTCCGCTCGGGCTGGGCGGTCGTCACCGGCCCCCGCGAGCGCGCGAGCGACTTCCTCGAAGGCTTGACGTTGCTGGCCAATATGCGAATGTGCGCCAACGTCCCGGCGCAACATGCGATCCAGACGGCCCTCGGGGGCTACCAATCGATCACCGAGTTGATCCTCCCCGGCGGCCGGCTGCTCGAGCAGCGGGACACGGCATACAAGCTGCTCAACGCGATCCCCGGCGTCAGTTGCGTCGAGCCCAAGGGCGCGCTCTACTGCTTCCCCAAGGTCGACACCGAGATGTACGCCATCGATGACGACGAAAAGTTCGTCATCGAGTTGCTGCGCGCCAAGAAGTTGCTGGTCACGCACGGGACCGGCTTCAACTGGCCGACCCCGGACCACTTCCGCCTGGTGATCTTGCCCAGCGTCGAGGACTTGACCGACGCGATCGAGCGGATCGCCTCCTTCCTGGAGGCTCGCCGGGTCGCCTGACCTGCGCATTGCCCGGACCACGCGCGCAACGCGTCTAGACTTGCGCGGTCATGTCCAGTCATTACGGCCCCGCGTCTCGCCCCGTTCGCCGGAACGGGAAGTGGCTGCTGGCTGCGCTCTGTGTTGCGGCCGCAGCCGTGCTCGCCCTGCTGTGGCCTTCCATCGACGACTGGGTCACGGGGCCCGATGACGGCGGGCCGCTGTCCGCGGTCGAGATGACCATCGCCGTCCCCACGGCCGCTCAGCTCAAGGCCTGCCCGGCCGATATCGACGTCACCGCACTCGATCGGGCGACGACCGCGGTGGCCGCGACCCTCGACAACACGACCGGCCCGAGCGCCACCTTCGTGGCCGACCACTGGTTCCGAGGCGGGCCCGCCGACCGGGTGATCATCAAGGCCAGCACGGGGGCCGAACTCGCCAAGGCACTCGCCGCGGCCAAGCTCGATGCCGGTCGCGTCCTGATCGCCTCGCGCTCCGGCGAGGTGCTGATGTGCGGCGAATCCGGCCCGTATGCCGCACAGCTCGGCACCCGCTACGTGCAGGCCTTCGAGCAGAGCAAGTAGCCCCTACTTCAGTGCTGCCGAACTGAGCCCCAGCAGGCGGCGAGCGACGACCAGCAGCTGGATCTGCTGGGTGCCCTCGAAGATGTCCAGGATCTTGCTGTCGCGCGCCCACTTCTCCAGCAACTCGGTCTCGGCGTATCCGGCCGGCCCGCACAGCTCCACGCACGCGAGCGCGATCTCCACGCACGCTCGCCCCGCCTTGGCCTTGGCCATCGACGCCTGCATCGAGTTGGGACGGCCGTTGTCGGCCATCCACGCAGCGCGCAGGGTCAGCAGATAGGCGGCTTCGTACTCGGCTTCGAGTTGGATCAGGCGGGCCGCGGCGGCGGACTGTCCGAGAGCCGCCCGGTCGAGGTCGGGGACGACGCCCGCGTCGGCGAGGAGCTGCGTGGTCCGATCGAGGCACGCACGAGCCAACCCCACAGCCATACCGGCGACGAGCGGGCGGGTGTTGTCGAAGGTCTGCATGGCGCCAGCGAAGCCGGCCTCGGGCAGGATCTCGGGCGACCCCAGCAGGGCGCTCGCGGGCACCCGGCAGTTGTCCAGGTGGAAGGCCGCGGTGTCAGAGCTACGGATGCCGAGCTTGTGCTCCAATCGCACGAGCTTCAGGCCGGGGTTGCTCCGCTCGACCACGAAGGACTTGATCGCGCGGCGCCCGAGGGAGCGATCCAGGCTCGCCCAGACGACCACGACGTCGGCTCGCTCGCCCGCGGTGACGAAGATCTTCTCGCCATTGAGGACATAATCTTCGCCGTCGCGGACGGCCGTCGTGCGGATCGCCGCCGCATCCGATCCCGCATCGGGCTCGGTGATCGCCATCGCCGCCCACTTCTTGCCGTATGCCGCCCGCTGCTGAGCCGTGCCCACCGCGGCGATCGCCGCATTGCCCAGGCCCTGACGTGGCAGTGACAGCAACAGGCCGACGTCGCCGCGGCACAACTCCATGGTGCCCAGGACTGAGGCGACGTGGGTGCCGGTGCGCCTCGGGGCGTCGCCCTCCGGGCCGGTGGGCGCCCGGGTGCTGCTGCCCGTCGCCCCGTGCCCGCCGGCGTCTCCGACGCCATTGATCAGGGCCCCGACGAGGTCGAGTTCCTTGGGATAGGTGTGCTCCGCGCGGTCGTATTTGCGTGAGATCGGCCGGATCAGCTCATCCGCCATGGCCGCGGCCTGGGCGAGCAAAGGGCGGACCGACCGGGGAATCTCGGGATTGATCATGGTTCGTCTCCGTCAGAGCGACAGCACGCCGTCGAGCACGCCGGCCGCGCGCAGGTCGCGATACCAGCGCTCATGCGGGAATTCCGTGGTGAAGCCGTGCCCGCCGAGCATCTGGACCCCATCGGAGCCGATCCGGGTAGCGTGCCGGGCGGTGAGGGCGCGGGCATACGCGATCTGCGGGGCGGCGTCGGCATCGCGATCGAGGCGGGCCGCGGCCCGCCAGACCACCAGGCGCAAGGCATCGGTCTCGATCGCCATGTCGGCCACGGTGAAGGCGACGGATTGCCGGTGGGCGACCGGTTCACCGAAGGCCACGCGGTCCTTGACGTAGGCTGCCGTCTCGTCGAGGACGGCATGGCAGGTGCCGACCGCGGCCGCCGACCAGGCGAGCCGGGCGCGCCGCACGGCCTCCAGCGCGTCGGTCTCAGTCCCGAGCAGCCGATCGGTGGGGATGGACACGTCCACGTGCAGTTGCCCGGTGGCGGCGGCGCGCAGACCCATGGCCGGATCGTCCACGACCTGAACACCCGGGTCGGCTGCCTCGACGATGACGAGTTGCGGGCGACCGTCGAGGCGGGCCAGGACGAGGAAGAGGCGGGCGTCCGTGGCGAGCGGCACGAGGGACTTGACGCCCACGACGTGCACCTCGTCGCCGTTCCGGGTTGCCGTTGTTGCCGGGTCGAGAACGTCGGCCAACGCGCGAGGCTCGCTCATGGCGAGGGCCGCGATGGCGGGCGCCTCGCCGACGAATTCGGGCAGGTAGGTCGCCTGCTGATCGGCGGTGCCGTAGGCGGCGATGGCATTGGCGACCGCGGCGGGCGCGAGGAGCGCAACGGCGATGGAGAGATCGGCATACGCCAATTGCTCGAGGACCAGGGCGGCGGTGACGGCGGAACGTTCGGTGGCGAGGCCACCGAGCTCTTCCGGTATGCCGATCAGGTGCAGCCCGAGTTCGCCTGCAGCGGAGCGAATGTCATCGGGCAGGCGGCGATCACGGTCGGCCCTTGCGGCCGCGGGACGAAGGATGTCACTGGCGAACGTGCGGACGGCGTCGAGGATGTCCTGCTGGTCCTGCGTGGGCGTCAGATCGAAGTCGGCGTAGGCCTTGCCCGGAGCCGGCCGGGCCGGGTCCGCGCCGCCTTGCCGGCGACGGAAGCCGCGCACGGCTGACTCGGCCTCGGCGACCCCCTTCGCGCCTTGGTAGAGCGCCTTCTCCATCAGGCGACGGCCGCCGATCCGGTCGAGAGCCGGCGAGGCTGCTGCGCCGGCCAGCGCACGCAGACCGCTGCGCAATGGGTCGCGACTGCTGACCTTGGGTGCGGTTGTGCTCATCGCCTGCTCTCCCTCGTCGAGTCGACTGACCGGGACTCCGGGTACCGGACATTCTGTTCAAAGGTTACTTGCAGGAAACATGCGTCAAGGCGCCGAGGAGGCACGGATTCGCGTCGACGGGACCGAGCGGCTAAGATTTCCCCTCGTGCGTCGGCGACCCCGACGCGCG
>NZ_DAOQZV010000041.1:0-18199 GCF_035343835.1 Nostocoides sp.
TGGCGCCTTGACGCATTCCGCGCCGATCCTCGACGTCGCCCTCGACCTGGTCTGAGACGGCTTTTTGGGGCACAGCTTTCCCGCCCGATGCCACAAACCCCTTGGTCGCGCGAAAAAAGTTTCCGTTGCCTACGAGAGCCTTCCCGCGCGTATGCCGTTGGGTTGCCGCGTCAGGGGCCCCCGAGCACTTCGCGTATGGTGCGCATCCCGAGGGCGTACATGCCCAGGTTGCTCTTCTCGTAGTAGTGCACGAGGCCCACCGCCTGGACGAAGGCCCAGGCGCGGCCGCGTTCCCACTCCAGATCCGATGACGCGATTGCCGCGCGGAGCCGCCCGCGGCGTGGGGTGTCGAGCACATGCCATGCGGCCACGAGGTCCAGCGCCGGGTCCGCCGGCCCGAAGCCGCCGCCGTCGAGGACGCCGATCAATTTGCCGTCGCCGACAAGGAGATTGCCGGGCACGAGGTCCCCGTGGTTCATGACATCCGGGTCTTCGCGAGCAAGCTCTCGCAGGTGGCCCCAGAGCGCCGCGGTGCGGGCAGGGTCGAACCAGGGGGCGTTCCGCCGGATGCACTCCGCGACCCAGTCGTCGTGGTCGGTCAGCGCGCCGCCGCGACCGTCGCCGCGAAATCGCCGGCCACGCGTCGGCGCGCTGCGTAAGGCGAGGACGAGGGCGGCGAGGTCGTCGGCGAGTTGGTCGGAATCGGCATACTGGCCGACCCGCGGAACGCTGCCGGGCACCCAGGTCTGGATGGCGAAGGGCATCGGATAGCCGATCCCCGGCCTGCCCAGGGCGACCGGTCGCGGGGCAGGAACGGGACTGACCTCGGCCAGTTCGGCCTGCGCCGCGCACTCGGCCGTGAGCCAATCGTGCGCGGCAACGGCATCCTGGGGCCGCAGTGGCAATCGCGCGGTGAGCGATGCGCCCAGCCGGAAGATCGCGTTGACAGTGCCAGCGGTGACCAGTCGGGTGACGGGCAGATGGCGCCACCGCGGGAACTGATCGGCCACGAGGGCGCGCACGGTTGTGGTCTCGATAACGAGTTCATCGTCGTGCATCGGCACAGCAGACGATACGCATGGCAAACCCCTTGTCGGCAAGGGAAATCGTCCCGTGCGCACGAGGGTTTGTGGCATCGGGCGGGAAGCCGTGACGCCTGTGGTTTCAGTCGATGACGTGGCGGAGGTACTGGCCCGGGGTGGCCAGGAACCGGCGGTAGTTGTCCACGACATCGAGATCGGACCAGTCGCGAGGGTGCAGGCCCTCGTGGTCGAGTTCGAGGATGGTCGCCCCCGGGATGGCGGCGAGCACGGGGGAGTGGGTGGCCATGAGCACCTGGGCGCTGCGGTGTTGCGCCAGCGCGTGCAGGGTGCCGACGAGGGCGAGTTGGGCGCTGAAGGACAGGCCGGCCTCGGGTTCGTCCATCACGAAGAAGCCGTCGCCCCGGAACCGTCCGCTGCCCAGCATTGCCAAGAAGGACTCGCCGTGGCTCATCCGGTGGAAGTCGGGATCGCGTGGGCCGGGATTGTTGGCGAGATAGGTGAAGAGCCCGTGGGTGGTCTCGGCGCGCAGGAAGTAGCCCCACTTGCTCGCGCCGGCCCCCCGCTCGAGGGTGAGGTCGTCGTGGAGGGCGGATTCGCTGGCATACGTGCGGTGCATTGCGCCGGTCGACCCGCCCTCGGCGGGGAGGCCGAAGGCCATCGCGATGGCCTCGACCAGGGTGGACTTGCCGGTGCCGTTCTCGCCGACGAGCACCGTGATCCGGCCGAGGTCGAGGCCCTCCTGAAGCAACTGGCGCACCGGGGCCAGGGTCATCGGCCACTGATCCGGGTCCAGAGAGGCATCGCTCGCCCGGCGCACGCGACGGACGGGCAGGGGATCGGACCAGCGCATAAAGGGAACTGTAGGGATGGGGGCCGACACACCGCCTTCGGACTGAACCGGCCTTTCGACGGGGCTGAACCGGCCTTTCGACGGGGCTGAACCGGCCTTTCGACGGGCGCGAGAGAGGCGCTTTCGACGGGACTTAAACTGGAGCGTGTGACCGCCAACGACGCGCCAGCGGGCGCCACCGACGCGCCTGAGCTGCCCGAAGCCGAACTCACCGAGCAGATGCGCTTCCGGCACGCCAAGCGCGAGCGGCTGCTGGCGGCGGGCCGCGCGCCCTATCCGGTGACGGTCGGCCGCACCCACACCCTGGCCGAGGTGCGCGACCGGTGGGGTGATCTGACGGCAGGCGAGGAGACCGGCGAGAGTGTTGCCGTCGCGGGCCGGGTCGTGTTCATCCGCAACACCGGCAAGCTCGCCTTCGCCACCCTCCAGGAGGGCATCGGCACTCGGCTGCAGGTCATGCTCAGCCTCGCCGAGGTGGGCGAGGAGGCGCTGGCCGACTGGAAGGCCGATGTCGACCTAGGGGATCACGTGCTGGTCGAGGGCCGGGTCATCGCCTCCAAGCGCGGCGAACTGTCAGTGCTCGCCACCCGTTGGCAGATGGCCTCCAAGGCCCTGCGCCCGCTGCCGGTCTTCCACAAGGAGCTCGCGGAGGAGACCCGCGTCCGCCAGCGGTATGCCGATCTGATCGTTCGTCAGGACGCCCGCGACATGGTGCGGCTGAAGGCCGCGGCCATGCGCGCCACGCGCAGCGTGCTGGACGCGGAAGGCTTCGTCGAGGTGGAGACGCCGGTTCTTCAGCTCATCCATGGTGGAGCGCAGGCGCGGCCGTTCCGAACCCATATCAACGCCTTTGACCAGGAGATGGTGCTTCGCATCGCCCTGGAACTCAACCTCAAGAAGGCCGTCGTCGGCGGCGTCGACCGGGTTTACGAACTCGGGCGCATCTTCCGCAATGAGGGTGCCGATGCCACCCACAGCCCCGAGTTCACGATGCTCGAGTTCTACCAGGCCTATGGCGACCAGACCACCGTCGCCGACCTGACCCGGCGGATCATCTTGGCCATCGCCGATGCCGGCGGCGGCCGGCAGATCGAGACGCCCAAGGGGGTCGTCGACCTCGACGGGGAATGGCGCTGGCTGCCGGTCTACGACGCGGTCAGCGACGCCGTCGGCGAGAGCGTGACGGTCGATACCGACGCCGAGACCCTGCACCGCCTGGCGCGCGAGCACGGCGTGGCGCTCGACCCGGCGCTGGAGAAGGACAAGGTCTTCCTCGAACTGCTCTCCGAACTGGTCGAGCCGGGGCTACTGCAGCCGACTTTCCTGTGCGACTACCCCGCCATCGCCCAGCCGCTCGCTCGCCCGCACCGGTCCCTGCCCGGACAGATCGAAGCGTGGGATCTGATCATCGCGGGCGTCGAGCGCGGCACCGGATTCTCGGAGCTGATCGACCCGGTCATCCAGCGCGAGGTCCTGACCGCACAGTCCCTGCGGGCGGCGGGCGGCGACCCCGAGGCGATGCAGTTGGACGAGGACTTCCTGCGGGCGCTCGAATACGGCGCACCGCCGATGGGCGGGGTCGGCATGGGCCTGGACCGGGTGATCGCCCTCTTCCGAGGCGTGTCGCTGCGCGAGACGATCCTGTTTCCCCATCTGAAGCCGGAGGTGAACTGAAAATGAGCGAGTGGATGCCGTATGCCGCGGCGGTCTTGCCGTCCATCGGCGTGGGCTATCTGTTCTATGTGATCATCAAGAACCTCCTCGAGGGCGACCGCAACGAGCGTGCCGCGATGGCCCGCTGGGAGAAGGAGCAGGACCGCCGGCAAATCGAGGACTCCAAGCCATCGATCTGAATACGCGCGCGTATTCAGATCGATGGGTTCGTGAATAAGAAAGTTTGCTAGGCATCCCAGGATTCATGACTTAGGATGACAAGACAGGCTGTACCTCACACAGACCATCTACCGAAGGGTTAAGGGCTCATTACATGGCTCAACGCGTCCAAGTTATGCTCATCGACGATGTCGACTCGACCGCCGCCGACGAGACTGTGACTTTTGCACTCGACGGCGTCACCTACGAGATCGACCTCAGTTCGGACAACGCGACTTCGCTGCGTTCCGACCTCGCCCGCTGGATCGGCCATGCGCGCCGCACGGGCGGGCGCAAGTCCACGGGCGCGACGGCAGCCAAGGGCAAGAGCCGCGAAGAACTGGCCAAGGTGCGCGAATGGGCGCGCTCCGCCGGCCACGTCGTCAGTGACCGCGGCCGCATCTCGGCGGCCATCCAAGAGGCCTACGACCGCGCCCACGGCTGAGCGCCATCTGAATCGATCACCAGCGCAAAAGCGGGGTCAATAGGTCGCCGTAGGTGGCTATTCGGTCGAGGGCGTCATCGAACATCACCTGTTCGATGACGCCTTCCCCATATGCGGCCGCCTCGACTTCGGCCCACGTGCGCGGTGCGGCGACGTGAGGCAACTCCGTGCCCCGCAAGGAGTAGGGGCAGATCGTGGTCTTGGCCGCGACATTCTGACTCCAGTCGAAGAAGATCTTGCCCGGCCGCAACGACTTCGTCATCTTCCACGTGACGAGATCGGGCAACCTCTTGGTCAATTCCTGGGCGAGTTGCGCAGCCAAACTGCGCACTTCGTCCGATGTCAGATCACCGCCGAGCGCGGCATACAGTTGCATGCCCTTGCTCCCCGAGGAAACGGGAAACAATGTCATGCCCAGACCTTGCAGGCGTTCGCGAACGGCAAGGGCGACCCTGCAGCATTCGGTCAGCCCGGCGGGCTTTCCTGGATCGAGGTCGATGACCAGGCGATCAGGATTCGCGCGTCCGCCATTGGCGGCTACCCGCCATTGGGGGATGTGAAACTCCAACGAATTCAGGTTGACCAGATAGGTCAGATCGGCCAGATTCGTTACTAATGGGTAGGTAACATCGTCGATCTTGGCGGATCGCAACCAGGGCGGTGCCCCCGACGGCAGATTCTTCTCGAAGAAGGACTGATCGCCGACCCCGTGGGGCCAGCGCACGCGCGTAACCGGACGTTCGGCCAGATAGCTCAGCATGATCGGGCCGATCTGCGCGTAATAGCTGAGCACCTCCGCCTTCGTGGTCTCGGTGGCGGGGTAGAGCACCTTGTCCAGGCTCGAGATCTTCAGGGTCCGCCCGTCGACATCGACGCGCGTCGTCGGGCCATCGATGGGCATGGCGTCTCCTCTTTCAGGCTTGGGCAAGGTCGTCGGCAGTCAGATCGGAGCGAACCCCGACGAAGGTCGGGTGGCGCAGCCGGCCGCCGCCGGTCTCGCCGAGGAAGCGGACGTCGACCACAACGCGCGGTTCCACCCAGGTGACGTCTTTGGCGTCGAGAGCCGGCACCTCGTCGGCGAACGGGGAGTCGCGTCGGCCCAGCGGGGCGAGCAGATCGGCCATTGCCGTGCCGGGCTTGCCCGCCAGCCCGGAGCCCATCCGGCCCGCATAGAGCCACCCCTGCGGGCCCGGGCGACCCAGCAACACAGCACCGAGCCGGGCGGCGTTCCCGGTCTCGGGTCGCCACCCGCCGACGACGGCCGAGACCACCTTCCGGTGGCTGACCTTGAGCCAGTCCGAAGAGCGGCGCCCCGGGTAGTACGCCGCGCCGCGCCGCTTGCTCACCAGGCCCTCGAGGTCCTGCTCGGCGGTCGCGGCGAGCAACTGGCGGCCGTCGGCATAGGTCGGGGGCACCTGCCAATGGGTGCCGGTCAGGTCGAGCCGCTCCAGCAACTCCCGGCGGGCCGACCAGGCCTGCGCCGTCAGATCCTGCTCGAAGAGGCGCAGCAGATCGAAGACCATGAAGGTGATCGGCCTGGTCGACGACAGGCGCTCGGCCTTGCGCCGATCGGCAACGTGCATGCGTTCGGCGAGGGCTGCGAAGGACGGGCGACCCGCGTCGAAGGCGACGACCTCGCCGTCGAGGAGGAGATCCTCATACGTCTCGGCGAGCGCAGCGAGTTCGGGGAAGGACGCGGTGACGTCCTTCTCGTTGCGTGACCACAGCGTGACCCGCCCGCCGCGCACGTCGGCGAGGATCCGCATACCGTCCCACTTGATCTCGTGCACCCAGGCCGGCCCAGGTGGTGGCGCGGGCGCCGGCGTGGCGAGCATGGGACGCATGCCACGATTCTGCCGTGGCCCGGCGGGGCGTGGGACACTGCGACGTATGCGTCCGATCTGGAAGGGTGCCGTCTCCTTCGGCCTGGTCAACGTGCCGGTGCGGTTGTATTCGGCGACCGAGAACCACGACATCAGCTTCCGGCAGGTGCACCGCACCGATGGCGGGCGGATCAAATACCAACGGGTCTGCTCGATCGACGGCGAACTGGTCTCCTATGACGACATCGCCAAGGGCTATGAGACCGAGGACGGCGACATGGTCGTGCTCACCGACGCGGATCTGGCCGATCTGCCCTCGCGCACGAGCAAGGAGATCGCGGTCGAGAAATTCGTGCCGCAGGACCAGATCGACCCCATGCTCTTGGACAAGTCCTACTATCTGGAGCCGGACAAGGCCGCCGCGAAACCCTATGTGCTGCTTCGGGATGCGCTCGAGAGCGAGCAGCGGATGGCCCTGGTGACGGTCTCCCTGCGCACGCGGATGACGATGGCCGTGCTGCGCGTTCGCGATGGTGTCATCGTGATGCAGACGATGCTGTGGCCGGACGAGGTCCGCAGCCCGGACTTCGCCTCCCTCGGCGAGGATCAGCACGCCACCGACAAGGAACTGGCGATGGCGCACCTCCTGGTCGACCAACTGGCGGGGGACTATGACCCCGAGGAATACGAGGACGACTACGCGCAGGCCGTCGAGGCGTTGGTCAAGGCCAAGGTCGAAGGCGGCGAGGTCAAGGACCGGCCCAAGCCCGCCGAGGAGACCGGCGAGGTGGTCGACCTGCTGGCCGCGCTGGCAAAGTCGGTCGAGAAGGCCAAGGCGTCGCGCGGCGAGAGCGTCGCCGAGCCCGAAAAGGCACCGGCCAAGAAGGCGGTGGCCAAGAAGAAGGCCGGCTGACGCGCTGCGGTTGGCAGCGACTGGGGGCTCGTCGGCATCGGGTCAGGGCGCGAGCGGGAAGTCGTCGATGGCGGGCGCGGGATAGGTGCTCAGGTCCGCGCGGCCGTCGTTGAGGCGGGCGGCGCGGGCGGCCAGGCGCGCGGCACCGAAGATCCCGGGTTGGTCGCTCGCGCAGATCGCGAAGTCCGGAACCAGGCTGCGACGGCTCGCCCGTACCGATGCCAGGTGCGTCCAGCCGCCCGCGACCACCAACGTCGTCGCCGGTATGCCGGCGGACTCGATGATCGCGAGCAACTCACGTGCTCGATCGGTCACGTGGCCGAGGGCAGCCAGCCAGACCAGGGCCGGGTCGAGTTCTCCGTCGTCGACGGTGACGGTGATCGCCTGGTCGTTCATCCCGACGCCTCGAACGGTGACGGCGGCCGGGCGCTGCGGCCAGAGGGCTGCCGCGCGGGCGTCCAGCTCGTGCCGAGCCGGATCGTTCGTCCCGCCCACCATCCGCAGGATCCGCGCCAACAAGAAACCGCCCTTGAGTCCGGCCAGCACACTGGTCAGGCCGTCCACGACGTGCGGCGAAACGCTGAGCCCGAGGCCGGCCAGGCGCTCCCGGTCGGCCGCCGGCGGCAGGCGCTCGCTGACCGCCAGGATCGCCTCGGCGGTGCCCATGGAGTCCAGGGCGAAACCCGGCCGGGCCGCCCCGGCCTCGGCCGCTGCGACCAGGTGGTCGTGGCCGGCCACCGTGAGGACCGCCCCGCGGACCTCCTCGACGCGGTGGTCATCCCGGACCCGGCCGAGGGGCGCGCCTGAGGCGACGATCGGCGGCAGGAATGCGGGGGTGACGTGCAGCAGGTCGAGGGCGGACGGCCATACGCCCCGGGTGGCGACGTTGATCAGGCCGGTGCGCCCGAAGAGTGAGATGTCGGTGGCGCGGGCGCCGCCGAGGTGATGGCAGATGTATTCGGGCAGCCCCAGCCACTGGCTCCCGTCCAGTCGAATCCCATTGTCGTGCAACCACATCAGCTTAAAGAGCGTGGGCACCGTGGTCAGGTCGAGGCCGGTCGTGACCCGGAAGTCGGTGCGGATGCGGACGGGAAGGTCATCGAGTTGGGCCTGTCCGCGCGGGTCGAACCAGGCGATCAGTGGGTAGGCCGGCCTTCCCTGGCGATCCAAGAGCACCCCTGTCTCGGCCAGTGACGCGAAGCCGATCGAACGCACCCGCACATGGCCGAGACGGGCTCTGGCGGCGGTGACGACGCGTTCGAGGAGGTCGTCGATCGTGGCCAGCATGCCGACCGGGTCCCGCTCGGCGCGGCCGCCGCCGAGGTGCGTCCAGTCGGTCTCCAAAGAGGCACTCGCGGCCAGCGCGCCAGAGGCGTCCACGGCCACGACCTTGGTGTTCGACGTCCCCAGGTCGAAGCCGATATCGAGGTCCCCGTGGTCCATGCCCTGCCCTGTCGGTGCGATGGAATAGCGTTGCTGGCACGCCGTGTGGGCAGCGTCGCCGGCGCTCGTCAGCCTAGTGGCGAGCCGGCGCGAGACGAATCGGGGAGAGCAGTGGCTACCAGTCAGGATCTCGGGATGCTTCGGCGTTTGGCGCGGATCAGCGACGCCGACGGATTCATCCGGACGGCGGCGATCGACCACCCCGAGAACTACCGCATCCTCTTCGACCCCGACCTGAGCAGGGTCAGCTTCGAGGAGGTCGTGGAGTCCAAACTCGAGTTGATCACGGCGATGTCGGCGCACGCGTCCTCGCTGCTCCTGGACCCCGTGACCGCGCTCGGCCAGGCCATCATCACCGGCGCCGCGCCGGGCGATGTCGGGATCCTCAGCGGGGTCGAGGACCTCTACTACACCCCGGACGACAGCCCGGTCGGCTTTGCCACCGAGCTGAAGATCAAGCCGGGCTGGCGGCCCGCGCAATTGGCCGCGCTCGGGGTGGACGCGGCCAAACTCGTCGTCTTCTATCGGGCCGACACGCAGGACGCCGCCGCCGAGCACGCTCACGCCGTCGTCGCCGAGGTCGCCGCCGAATGCCACGCGTTGCATCTGCCGTTGGTGGTCGAGCCGCTCTGGTATCCCCTCCCCGGCGAGTCGCTCGACGACCCCGCGGTCCGCGCGCGCCGGACCGCGAGCGTCATCGCCTCGGCGGCGTCCTTCCGCCAGGCCGGCGCGGACATCATGAAGGTGGAGTTCCCGGTGTCCCTGGCCACGGAGGACGGCCGCGAGGGTGCGGACTCGGCTTGCGCGGCCCTTGCCGAGGGCATCGACGGCCCGTGGGTCCTACTGTCCGCCGGCGTCACCTTCGACGGCTTTGCCGAGCAGATGACCTATGGCGCCCGCCACGGCGCGAGCGGCTTCATGGCCGGCCGGGCGATCTGGGGCGATGGGGTCGGCCGCTATGACGCAGACCGCCGTGCGGCCGGTGCCGCGGTCGCCTGCGAGCGGCTCGACCGCCTCACCGAGATCCTGCACGCCGATGGGGCGCGGCGGGCCTGGGTGCCGGTCGCTACCGACCGGGCCGCCGCCGAGGTCCCCGAGGACTGGTATCTCGGGTTGTCCCAAGGCGAGTAGTCACGTCTCTGAGGCGCGTGGCGCCGCCGGCTGGGCATACCCTCACGGCATGCCCGAAGGCCACACCCTGCACCGGCTCGCCGGCGCTCTCGATGTCGCGTTCTCCGGGACCGCGCCGCTGGTCACCAGCCCGCAGGGGCGCTTCACCGAGGGAGCCGCGCTGCTGAGCGGGCGCGCGGTCGAGCGCGCGGAGGCCTATGGCAAGCACCTCTTCGTCCGCTTCGCCGGTGACGCGGTGCTCAATGTTCACCTCGGACTGATCGGCTCCTTCGACGTGCTGACGTATGCCGATCCCGCTCCGCCGCCGCCGACCGGCGCCGTTCGGGTCCGGATGGTCAATGAGCGGGCGTTCGCCGACCTGCGTGGCGCGACCCTGGTCCAGATCGTCGGCCCGGAGGAGGTCGAGGCAACCATCGCCCGGCTCGGGCCCGACCCGTTGCGCGTCGGAACGCCCGGCAACGACCCGACGCGCTCCCTGACCCGCCTGGCCCGCACCCAACGCTCGGTCGCTGAATGCCTGATGGATCAGTCGATCATCGCCGGTGTCGGCAATGTCTACCGCTGCGAGGTGCTCTTCCGGCACCGGGTCAATCCCTTCACGCCGGGCGCGAAGGTCAAGAAGCGCACGTGGCTGGCGATGTGGGACGACCTGGTCGCGCTCTTGCCGATGGGGGTGGCCTTCGGGCAGATCATCACGCTCGAGGATCAGCTCGACGCGGCGCGTGAGTTGCTCGCGGGGCGGGACCCGACGGCATACGTGCCGGAATGGGGTGGGGTGATGCCGGGTGAACGGGGGCGCTTCGTGCGTGGTGGCGCCGTGGCCCCGTTCCCGCGCGAGTATGCCGTCTATAAGCGCGATGGACTGCCGTGCCTGGTCTGCGGCTCGAAGATCCGCACCGCGGTGGTCGCCGGGCGCAACCTGTTCTGGTGCGGCCGCTGTCAGCGGCGCAGCTGAGCCTGCGGGTTAGGGTCGACGGCCCGGACGGCTTGGCCGAGATGCGGCGGCGGATCATGGCCCGTCCGGCCCGGCGCCTGAGTCAGGAAACCTCGGCCGGAGCCAACAGCCGGGGGAGCATGGCCACGGCGCGCTCGCGCAGGAAGTCCAACGCCTCGGGCTGTCCGGCCAGGTGGCGAAGAAGCGCCCGCTCGAAGACGCCGTCGAGCATCGCGTAGGCCGTGGCGGAGTCGGTCCCGAGTTCCCCGCCGGCCAAGACGGCATACCTGCTCAGCACCCGCCCGATCATGTCCTCGAGCGTGGCGTCGATCATCAGCACGTCGGGGCGCAGGACGTCCTCGAACATCGCCTGGGTGCGCAGGTCGTACCAGAGACGGTGCATGGCGGCATCCTCGACGAGCGTCTGCGTCAGACGCTCCGCGAACGCATCGAGAAGCGCTGGGGCAGAGACGGATTCGGCGATGATGTCGTCATAGCGCGTGACGCATTGGGTCTTGTAATAGCGCACGCAATACGTGATCAGCTCGGTTTTGTCGCTGAAGTAATAGTGCACGACGCCATGGCTGAACGGGGAGTTCGCGGCGATATCGCGCAGGCTGGTGCGGGCATACCCGAGTTCGCCGAGTGTGACTAGTGCAGACTCGGCGAGTTCGTTGCGCCGCTCTAAACCCTTGCGGTGTCGGGCGCGGCTCGGGCCGGGCGAACTCACGAGCGCACATGCTACTCGTCATCAGCCCCGAGCCCAAGGTCTTGACCATCGTCAAGAAGTTCACCAGAGTTGGTGCCGGCACACCGTGGTGCCGACCGGCCCGGTGCCGGCGCGAAACGACGAAGGAGCGGCATGACGTCCATCGACCTGACCGGACGCAAGGCCATGGTGACCGGCGGAGCCCAGGGCCTCGGCGAAGGGATGGCGCAGGCGCTCGCTGCCGCCGGCGCGCGCGTCATGATCGCCGATGTGCAGGAGAGCGGCGCACAGACAGCCGAAGCGCTCGGTGCCGGCCACGGGTTCGTCCGGCTCGATGTGACCGATGACGCGAGCTGGGAGCAGGCGATCGCCGCAGCTGTCGATCACCTCGGCGGGCTCGACATCCTCGTCAACAACGCCGGTATCGAGATCACCAGCCTGATCACCGAGCTCGACGCTGCCGACGTGCGCAAGATGCTCGAGGTCAACGTCCTCGGCACCGCACTCGGGCTCAAGCACGGCCTGCGGACGATGCGCCCTGGAGGTGCGGCGGGCAATGGCGGCACGATCATCAATGTCGCCAGTGTCGCGGCGACCATCGCCTTCCCGGCCATCGCCGCCTATTCGGCGACGAAGTCAGCCGTGGACCGGCTGACCCGGGTCGCCGCGATGGAGGCCGGCAAGCTCGGCTATGGCGTGCGCATCAACTGCATCTACCCCGGTCTGGTGCCGACGGCGATGGGCGCCGGTCTGGCGAACGACGTTGCCTCCATTGGACTTTTCGAGAGCCCGGAGGCCGCTGTCGGTGCGGTGGTCGAGTTGACGCCCTCGGGTCGGCTGGGGCAGGTCGACGACATGGCGGACGCCGTCGTTTTCCTCGCCTCCGACGCCGCGAAGTTCGTCAACGGCGTCGGGCTGCCCGTCGACGGCGGCATGGGCATGTGATCGTGCCGGCCCGGCGCCCCCCTGCGCGCCGGGCCGGCCTCGCGGCATCGACGCCACCCTCGGTCAGCAAGGAGCAGACGCGTGCGCATCGTCGACTATCTCGACAAGGGGGCCTCGCTCGGCCCGAACCGGGCGTGCCTGACCACCGAGGGCCGGTCCCTGTCCTACGCCGACGTCGTCGACACCTCGTATGCCGTCGCTGCCGCGCTGGCGGGCTCCGGTGTCGCCGCGGGTGACAAGGTCGCCATCATCTCCAGCAATGACCCGGTCGCGTTCTCCTGTGTCTTCGGCATCAGCCGCGCCGGGGCGGTGTGGTGCCCGATCAACCCCCGCAACGAGGCGGCGGAGAATCGCGAGCTGCTCGCGCTTTTCGACTGCGCCACAGTCATTTTCAAATCGTCGTATGCCGATCTGGTCGCCCGGATCCGCGACGACCTGCCCGCGGTGCGCACCTGGGTGTGCTTCGACGCGCAGGTCGAGGGTGCCTTGACGTGGGACGCGTTCCTGGCCCTGGGAGAGGGCGCCAGCCGGGTGGACCGGGCCGCCGTCGACGACCTGGCCATGATCGCCGGCACCGGCGGCACCACCGGCCGGCCCAAGGGGGTGATGCTCAGCGGGCGCAATCTGGAGACGATGTCGGCGCTGACGTTGATGGGCTACCCCTTCGACGGGCGCCCGGTCTATCTGGCGCTAGCACCGCTGACGCACGCCGCGGGAGTGCTGTGTTTCCCGGTGCTCGCGCGTGGCGGCGAGATCGTCATCATGCGAGCACCGGATGTCGGTGAGTTCCTCGGCCTGATCGAGCGGCACCGGGTGACGCACACCTTTTTGCCGCCGACGTTGATCTATATGGTGCTGGGCCACGAGGCGCTCGGTGCCGCGGATCTGGGCTCGCTGCAATGCTTCTGGTACGGCGCGGCGCCGATGAGCGCGGCGCGGCTGGAGGAGGCGCTCACTCGGATCGGGCCGATGGCTCAACTCTTCGGGCAGACGGAGGCGCCGATGATGATCTCGATGATGCCGCCCGCGGACCACTATCGGGCCGACGGCTCGGTCGCCACCGAGAAGCTCTCGTCTGCGGGTCGCCCGGCACCGCTGGTCACCGTCGGGATCATGGACGAGGCCGGTGCCCTGCTTCCGCTGGGGGAGCGGGGCGAGATCGTCGTGCGCAGTTCGCTGGTGACACCCGGCTACTACAAGGACCCCGAGGCGACGGCCGCGGCGAGCACGCACGGCTGGCACCACACCGGCGACATCGGCTATGTCGACGCGGACAACTTCCTCTTTATCGTCGACCGCGCCAAGGACATGATCATCAGCGGCGGTTTCAACGTCTACTCCACCGAGGTCGAGCAGGCGGTGCTCTCGCACCCCGATGTCCAGGACTGTGCCGTGATCGGAGTCCCGGACGAGAAGTGGGGCGAGCGGGTTGTCGCGGTCGTCCAGCCGCAGCCCGGGAAGCTGATCGACGGGGGCGAGCTCACGGCATACGTCAAGGGGTTGATCGGCAGCGTGAAGGCGCCCAAGCAGGTCGAGGTCTGGCCCGACCTGCCGCGCTCGAAGGTCGGCAAGGTGGTCAAGACCGATATCAAGGCGGCGCTCACCGGGGGATAACCCGTCGGCGCCCCCGACGTGGGGGCCCGGGATCTCCGCCCTCTCGGTGAGCGGCAGCCACACTTAGTCTGGTCTGGTCTGGTCTGGTTTGGTAGGCTACGTGTATGACGACCGTGAACATCCAGGAGGCGAAGACGCACTTGTCGCGACTGCTGGAGCAGGTCCGCGCGGGTGAGCGAGTGATCATTGCCAAGGCTGGGGAACCCATCGCCGAGCTTGTGCCTGTCACCCGCCCGGACATCGTCTTCGGTGCCCTCGTCGGGCAGGTCACGATCGACTTCGACGCCTTCGATGCGGCCGATGGCGACCTCGCGACGATGTGGGATGGCACGCCGTGATCCTGCTGGACACGCACGTCGCCCTGTGGCTGGTGGCGGCGCCCGATCGGATCGGAGCGCGCTCCCGGCACGCGATGGAACGAAGTGAGGTCTGCTACTTCTCGGCGATCTCGCTCGCCGAGTGCGCGATCAAGCGGATGATCGGCCGCCTGGACGTGCCGGCGGACCTGGCTCGCGTGCTGACCGAGTCGGGTCTGCGCGCTCTGGCCCTGCTGCCCGAGCACGCGGAAGCGATCGAGAAATTCCCCGAACTCGCGCGTCATGATCCCTTTGACCGACTGCTTCTCGGGCAGGCGCTCGTCGAGCGGTGCCGCTTCCTGACCGCGGACCGGCGCCTGCTGGCGTTGGACAAGGCGTGGATCATCCCCGCCGACGAGTGAGGCGGACGCAACGGTCACCGCGGTGTTCGTCACTGCTACCGGGGTTCGTCACCCGTACACCCGTCTGGACGCGTGCCGGGGTGACCAACCGGTGCCGGCATGCCGCTGGGCAAGCGGAGGACTGTGCCCGCCGACGAGTGCCCTGCGAGGGTCGCTGGCCCGGACGGTGCTCCGCTCACAGCGAACGGGTGGCAGCGGCATACGGACGGGCGGAACATCTGCGCGACCCCAGGGGTTGATCAAGCAGATCGGCCCGCCGCAGGCGCGAATACGCACGCACCCGCACGGGGCCCGCAGATACGATCGAGGCGACTCGATAGCTAGGAGCAGCCATGTTTGAACGGTTTACCGACCGGGCCCGGCGGGTGGTCGTGCTTGCGCAAGAAGAAGCGCGCATGCTCAACCACAACTACATCGGGACCGAACACATCCTGCTCGGCCTGATCCACGAAGGCGACGGGGTCGCCAGCAAGGCGCTGGAATCCCTCGGTATCGAGCTGGAGAATGTGCGCGAGCAGGTTCAGGAGATCATCGGCCAGGGCCAGCAAGCGCCGTCGGGGCACATCCCCTTCACGCCGCGCGCCAAGAAGGTGCTCGAGCTGAGCCTGCGCGAGGCGCTGCAGCTTGGCCATAACTACATCGGGACCGAGCACATCCTGCTCGGCCTCATCCGCGAGGGCGAGGGCGTCGCCGCGCAGGTCCTCGTCAAGCTCGGCGCCGACCTGAACAAGGTGCGCCAGCAGGTCATCCAACTGATCAGCGGCTACCAGGGCAAGGAGAGCGCCGCGGCCGGGGTCGGCCCGTCCAGCCAGCAGGCCGAGGGCACGCCGGCCGGGTCACTGGTGCTCGACCAGTTCGGGCGCAACCTGACCCAGGCGGCTCGCGAGTCCAAGCTCGACCCGGTGATCGGGCGCGAGAAGGAAATCGAGCGGGTCATGCAGGTGCTCTCGAGGCGCACCAAGAACAACCCGGTCCTGATCGGTGAGCCCGGCGTCGGCAAGACGGCCGTCGTCGAGGGTCTGGCCCAAGACATCGTGCGCGGCGATGTGCCCGAGACCCTCAAGGACAAGCAGCTCTACACCCTCGACCTCGGCTCCCTGGTGGCTGGCAGCCGCTACCGCGGTGACTTCGAGGAGCGCTTGAAGAAGGTGCTGAAGGAGATCCGCACCCGCGGCGACATCATCTTGTTCATCGACGAGATCCACACCCTCGTCGGTGCGGGTGCGGCCGAAGGCGCGATCGACGCCGCGTCGATCCTGAAGCCGATGCTGGCCCGCGGCGAGCTCCAGACCATCGGCGCGACGACGCTGGATGAGTACCGCAAGTACATCGAGAAGGACTCCGCGCTGGAGCGCCGCTTCCAGCCGATCCAGGTCGCCGAGCCCACGCTCGCGCACACCATCGAGATCCTCAAGGGTCTGCGGGACCGGTATGAAGCGCACCACCGCGTCACCATCACCGACGGGGCGCTGGTGAACGCGGCGAACCTCGCCGACCGCTATGTCAACGACCGCTTCCTGCCGGACAAGGCGATCGACCTGATCGACGAGGCCGGTGCGCGGTTGCGCATCCGCCGGATGACCGCACCACCGGACCTGCGCGAGTATGACGACCGGATCGCCCAGGTGCGCCTGGAGAAAGAATCCGCCATCGACGGGCAGGACTTCGAGAAGGCCGCGCGCCTGCGCGACGACGAGAAGAAGCTGCTCGGCGAGAAGGCCCGTCGCGAGCAGGAGTGGAAGGCCGGCGATATGGACGTCGTCGCCGAGGTCGATGAGGAGTTGATCGCCGAGGTGCTCGCCGCCTCGACCGGTATCCCCGTCTTCAAGCTCTCCGAGGAGGAGTCCAGCCGCCTGCTCAACATGGAGGCCGAGCTGCACAAGCGCGTCGTCGGCATGGATGACGCCATCCGGGCACTGAGCCAGGCCATCCGCCGCACTCGCGCGGGCCTGAAGGACCCGCGCCGTCCCGGCGGCTCGTTCATCTTCGCCGGGCCCACGGGCGTCGGCAAGACCGAACTCGCCAAGACGCTCGCGGAGTTCCTCTTCGGCGACGAGGACGCCCTGATCCAGCTCGATATGTCGGAGTACAGCGAGAAGCACACTGTCTCGCGGCTCTTCGGCTCACCCCCCGGCTATGTCGGCTACGAAGAGGGTGGCCAGCTGACCGAGAAGGTGCGTCGCCGGCCGTTCTCCGTGGTGCTCTTCGACGAGGTCGAGAAGGCGCACCCAGAGATCTTCAACTCGCTTCTTCAGGTGCTCGAGGACGGACGACTGACCGACTCCCAAGGCCGGATGGTCGACTTCAAGAACACCGTCATCATCATGACGACCAACCTCGGCACCCGCGACATCGCCAAGGGCGTCTCGCTCGGCTTCTCGGCCGGTCCCGACTCCCGCAGCGACTACGAGCGGATGAAGAACAAGGTCCAGGACGAGTTGAAGAACCACTTCCGTCCCGAGTTCCTCAACCGCGTCGACGACACCATCGTCTTCCCGCAGTTGACGCAGGACGAGATCGTCCAGATCGTCGACCTGGAGATCGCCAAGCTCGACAAGCGCCTCAAGGACAAGGACATGGGGATCGAGTTGCAGCCCGCGGCCAAGCAGCTGCTGGCCAAGAAGGGCTACGACCCCGTGCTCGGTGCCCGGCCGCTGCGGCGCACCATCCAGCGCGAGATCGAGGACGTGCTGTCCGAGAAGATCCTCTACGGCGAACTCAAGGCCGGCGAGATCGTATTGGTCGGCACCGAGGGGGAAGGCAAGGCAGAGACCTTCACCTTCATCGGTACCCCGCACCCCGGAGCCATCCAGGACCTGCCGCTGGTCGTCGCCGACGCGGAGTAGGCCCCGCGCCCGCCGACAGACGTATGCCGCCCCCGTCACCGACGGGGGCGGCATACATCTGTCTGTGGGGGGGGCAGGTCGAGCGGCGGAAGTAGTGGCGGTGTAAGGGCGGGGTGGCACGGTCCTGCATGCAGGTAGCCGACGAGTGGGCTGCCACACGAGAAAGATCAACACCATGCCCTCGACACGAGCGCGCGCCACCATTGCATCCGCCGTCCTCGCCCTCGGGCTGGCCGGATGCTCATCCGGATCGACCACAAGGACCTCGCCCGGGCCGACGGGCTCGCCAGCAACAGGCGGGTCGAGCTCGTCCGGGTCAGCGAGCGCGCCGGCGCCAAGCGCGTCCGAATCGGGCGCGTCCAGCGCCGCCCCCGGGGACTCGGGAGCCAGCCCGAGGTCGGGCTCGGGCCGGGCGATCCCGTCACCGGTGTGGCGGGCACTGAGCCGGTCGGCCTGTGCAACTGGCTGAGCGCCAAGGCGCTGGCCGCCTTCGGCGGATCCGGGACACCGGCGACCACGGGGCGGGCGAGCACCTATCACGACAAGACTCCCAAAGCGGACTCGCGGACTTGCGGAATGGACGCCGGTTCGCAGCTCGTGGTGTATGCCTCGCGGTGGACTTATGGTGACAAGGCGGGCCTGGACGACGCGCTCCAAAGGAATCGGCCCAAGGGGGCTACCACTCCGTCGACCACTCCTACGACTCCAACTGGAAGGCTTTTCCGGGCCTCGGTGACAGCGCCTGGGAGACGATCGGCCAGTCGACGCTGAACGGAGCGACGCAAGAGCTCGCGAGGTCGAGTTCACCCGGCGCGGGCAAGCGCCTCCAGTGACGGTGGCCAGCCCCCTGGCGGCCGGGTGTCGGCGGCCACGAGAAACTGCCCGGAGACGGCCACGAAGCTGCCCGCTGGCG
>NZ_DAOQZV010000042.1:0-17750 GCF_035343835.1 Nostocoides sp.
AGCGGCCCGCTGGGGGCCCAGGTCGCGGCATACGGGCCCGACCGGCAGTCGACGATCAGGCCAGGACCGGCGGCGGGTGCGAGCACGGCGTCCAAAGCCGCCTTCCACCGGTTTGTGGGGCGTCCGGCCCCCGGCAGGTCAGCGTCGATCGCGGTCCGGTAGGGCGCGATTCGGTCGCCCGGGCGGGTCACGCCGTAGACCGCCGAGGAGATGAGCAGGCGGCGTGCGGCTCGCCGGCGGCCCGCGGGGGAGAGGGTGGCCCAGGACAGCGCGTCATACAAAACGCCCGTGTAGATCTCGATCGCGGGCTTGGCGGGTGCGACCCGGAGGCGCAGGTTGGCATCGACTTCCGCGCCGAGCGTCGCCGGCACGCCGAGCACCTCCATCGCGTCCGGCAGACGGGATGCGTCGATCAGCCCGTCGATGATCTCCTCGCGCACACCCGTCAGCGCGGGGAAGGAGAGCGATTCGAGCCGCATCGGCGTTCCCCGTCGCGAGCGGGCCTTGGTCTCCGAGGGGGGCAACAGGATCAGCACGTGCCCGAGTATGCCCAGGGGCGCGGTGCGCACGGCTTACCCCGCGTTCGCAACGGACATGTTCCCGTGCGAACGAGGGGTTTGTGGCATCGGGCGGGAAACCTGCACCGATAGGTTGGCCGTCATGACCCAGCAGCCGATGCGGACGCGATTCAGCGACGAGGGCATCACCCAGGTGCTCGGGGACGATCGGCTCCGGGCACGCTTCGCGGCGATCCGCGCAAGCTTCGAGGTGCCCGAGGATTTTCCCGAGGCGGTCCTCGCGGAGGCCGACGCGGTGGTCACGGCCCCCCTTGATCGGCCCGAGCGCGACGAGAGCGCCATCCCGTTCCTGACCATCGACCCACCCGGCTCGATGGATCTCGACCAGGCCCTGCACATCGAGCGCGCCGAGGGCGGCTTCCGGGTGCGTTACGCCATCGCCTATCTGCCGGCGTATGTCGCGCCAGGCGGGGCCATCGACGCCGAGACGCGCGAGCGCGGGCAGACGATCTACTGCCCCGATGAGCGGACGCCCCTGCATCCGACCCAGCTCAGCGAGGGCGCGGCCAGCCTGCTCCCGGGGCAGGTCCGGGCGGCATACGTCTGGGACATGCACGTGCGTGACGACGGCGAGGGCGACGCCGTCGAGGTCTACCGGGCCCTGGTCCGCAGCGTCGATCGCTTCGATTACGCCCAGGTGCAGGACCTGATCGACGGCGGCACCGAGGACGAGCGCCTTCTGCTGCTGAAGGAGGTCGGGGAGCGGCGGATTGCCTTCGAGCAGCGTCGCGGCGGGGCCAGCCTGCCGATGCCGGAGCAGGAGGTCACCCAGGATGCCGAGGGTCATTTCGTCCTGGGCTTTCGGCCCCCGCTGCTCGTGGAGGAATGGAACGCCCAGATCTCCTTGATGACGGGCATGGCGGCGGCCGAGTTGATGGCCACGGGGGGCGTCGGGATCCTCCGCACGCTGCCCGACCCCGACCCGGGCGCGGTGTCCCGCTTCCGGCGGCAGGCGCGCGCGCTCGGCATCGTGTGGCCCAAGGACGAGCCCTATGGCGCCTTCCTTCGCCGTCTCGACCGGACCGATCCCAAGCATCTGGCGCTGATCTACGACGCGACCTCGCTCTTTCGCGGGTCCGCCTATCAGGCCTTCGACGGTCAGTTGCCCGACCACCCCGAGCACGGCGCGCTCAACGCGATCTACGCCCACGTCACCGCTCCGTTGCGCCGGTTGGTCGACCGCTTCGGGTTGGCCGTCGCCGATGCGCTCTCGCAGGGTGGCGAGGTGCCGGCCTGGGCGCGCGAGGCCCTGCCCGGCCTGCCGGCCGTCATGGCCGAGTCGGGCACCCGAGCCAGCGGCGTCGAGCGGGCCTGTACGGATGCGGTCGAGGCCGCCGTTCTCGAGCCCCGGGTGGGTGAGAAGTTCGAGGCCGTGGTCGTCGACAGCCTCGCCAAGGGCCGCCTCCTGCTGCAGTTGACCGATCCCGCGGTCGTCGCCTCGGCCAAGGGGCAGGCCGAGATGGGTGCCGTCGTCACGGCCCAGCTGGTGCGCGCCGAGGTCGAGACCGGCGCCGTGGGCTTCGAGCTCGTCCCAGCGTCACGTGCCGCGGACAACGGGCCGGAGGATTCACGCCCTGGGTTCTGAGCGGCATACGGCAGGTGGTGGAAGAGTCGGCCGATACGCCGGATTCTGTTCCCGCGCCGCGGAATCCGCGACACGGGCGACGGTCATCCATCTCGGGTCGCCGTTGCCGACGACCTCTTGCGTCCTACCCGTGTGCTCGGGCGGGCCGCCCTCGAACGCACACTGTTCGGACTTGCTCCCGGTGGGGTTTACCGAGCCGGCCTGGTCACCCAGGCCGCTGGTGGTCTCTTACACCACCCTTTCACCCTTACCGCACCCAGCACGTATGCCGTGTGCGGCGGTCTGCTCTCTGTGGCACTGTCCCGCGGGTCACCCCGGGTGGCCGTTAGCCACCACCGCGCCCGACGGAGTCCGGACGTTCCTCGGCCGCGGCCCAGGGGCCGCGGACGCGACCGCCTGGCCGACTCTTCCGCCCGTAATGATAGGTGCCCGCCATGGGCGGCCGAGATCGCGCCGAGCCCACATTAGGGTTGGCGGGTATGAGGCTGACCCACCTGGGCCATTCGTGTGTCCTGATCGAGATGGCCGACGCCCGCATCCTCACCGACCCGGGTGTCTTCACCCCGGACCTGACGGGGATCACCGGGCTCGACGCCGTGATCATCACCCACCAACACCCCGACCACTTCGACCAGGCCCGGCTGCCCGCCTTGATGAAGGCCAACCCGCACGCCCGCCTGATCTCCGACTCCGAGAGCCTGATGGTCCTCGGTGGGCTCGGCCTAGATGCCACCGGCCACGACGCGAGCACCGCCAAGATCGGCGAGGTCCACGTGACCCCGATCGGCAAGCAACACGCCCTGATCAACGACGCAGTGCCCCGGGTCGCGAATGTCGGTGTCCGGCTGGAGGCCGAGAACGAGCCGACGATCTATCACCCCGGCGACACCCTCGATGAGGATCCCGGCCGGGTCGACATCGTCCTGTTCCCGCTCAACGCCCCCTGGCAGCTGGCGCGCGATATGGCGGCTTTCCTCAAGCGGATCAACGCCCCGACCGCGGTGCCCATCCACGACGGTCTCCTGCGCAAGAACGGGCGCGACATCTACCTCGACCACGCTCGCAGTTTCGGCAACCGCTCCACCGAGATCCTCGACCTCGCCGGCGAAGGTGAGTACGTCGTTCGACAGGACCTCTGAGCCGGCCGCTCCGCCCGCGGTCCTTGCGCCCCTGCTGCCACGCCAGGCCCGGGTGTTGCTCCTCGGTGTCGATCTGGCACCGTTGGCAGGCCGGCTGACGAGAAGTAGCGCCCATTGCCTGCTTCTCGACATCGATGCCGACGCGCTGCGTGGCCTGCACCTGAACGCACACACGCAACCGGTCGTCGGCGACCCGGGGCGGCTGGCTATCGGCGGCCGAACCGTCGATCTGATCGTCGCCGGCGACCAGGCCAGGCGCCTACCTCGGGCCACGCTCGCGGGCGCGATCGCCGGGTGGTCCGGACACCTGCATCCGGGCGGTCACCTGGTCAGCGCGATCGTCCGCGCACCCACGACGGCATCAGTGCCGGCCGACCGACTCGGCGAAGCGGCATACGACCGGCTGTGCGAAGCGGCGGATCTTGCCTATCTCGCGCGCTACGCCGACCTGGATGGCGGGCCCTTCCACGACGGGGCCAGGTTCGCCGTCAGCGTGCACCGCAAGCGCTGACCGCCGTGGAAGAAGCGGGGACGTGGGGCATTCCACGTCCCGCACCGCGGAACATGGCACGCGGCACGACTTAGGGTCACCTAAGCTGGTGTCGTGCCGAAGACGCGGTCGGTCGCCGCCAAGAAGAAGTGCTGCAAGGACAAGCCGCGCTGCAAGAAGTGCCCCGTCACGCTCAAGCGCCTGACCGAACTCGGGTATGCCGAGCGGGAGGACAAGCGCACCTACAGCGTGCTGACGACGGTGCCGGCCAAGGCGCTCAAGATCGCCCGCCAGCGCTGAAGCGTCAGTCCTCGAGCCCCTGCTCGTCCCACGCCCGGTCCTCGTCGTCCCAGGCCTTGGTGCGGGCAGCGGCGCTCTCCAGTGCCTTTGCGGCCTCGTCCTGCGTCGCATAGGGACCCATCAGGTCATCGCCCTGACTCTTGTTCTCGTCGGACTCAACCTGACCGCTGACGACGTTGTACCAGAAGGCCACGGGGGGCTCCTTTCGCGTGATCGCGCACCGGCGCGTGCTTAGACTCCACCGTATGCCGCTGACCTACGCAAGTGTGACTCCGGGCGTGATCTCTGCGCGTCGGCCCGTGCCGGGGGCCATCGCTCGCCCCGAGTATGTGGACCGGCCGGCACCCGCGCGCTACACCGGGCCCGAGGTCAAGGACGCCGAGACGATCGAGAAGATGCGGATCGCCGGCCGGATCGCCGCCCAGGCGATGGCGGCGGCGGCAGCGGCCATCGCCCCGGGCGTGACGACCGACGAGATCGACCGGGTCGGGCACGAGTTCCTCCTTGACCATGGCGCCTACCCCTCGACCCTCGGCTACCGCAGCTTCCCCAAATCGCTGTGCACCTCGGTCAACGAGGTGATCTGTCACGGCATCCCGGACTCGCGCCGGCTCGAGCAGGGCGACATCGTCAATATCGACATCACCGCCTTTATCCACGGCGTGCACGGCGACACCGATGCCACCTATGCCGTCGGCGAGATCGACGAGGAATCCCGGCTGCTCATCGAGCGCACCCATGAGGCGATGATGCGCGGCATCAAAGCCGCCACCCCGGGCCGCGCGATCAATGTCATCGGCCGGGTGATCGAGTCGTATGCCCGCCGCTTCGGTTACGGCGTCGTGCGCGACTTCACCGGCCACGGCATCGGCACGGCCTTCCACAGCGGCCTGATCGTGCCGCACTACGACGCCGCGCCGCACTATGCGACGCTGATCGAGCCCGGTATGACGTTCACCATCGAGCCGATGCTCAACCTCGGCACGCACGAGTGGGAGATGTGGGACGACAAGTGGACCGTCGTCACGGGGGACCGCCGCCGCTCCGCTCAGTTCGAGCACACGATTCTCATCACCGAGCGCGGCAACGAGATCCTCACCCTGCCCTGAGCGGGACCGCCGCGTGCACGCCGCGCAAGGGGTCTTAGGCGATGGAGTCACTCCAAGAAGGAGTGCTCCTCGGCCGGGAAAGTGCCGGCGGCCACGTCGGCGGCATACGCGCGGGCCGCGTCGGTCAGGGTGCCGCGCAGGTCGGCATACTTCTTGACGAAGCGGGGCGCGCGGCCACCGCGCAGGCCGGCCATGTCCTGCCAGACGAGCACCTGGGCGTCGCAGTCGGGCCCGGCGCCGATCCCGATCGTCGGGATGTGTAGCGCCTCGGTCACCGCCCTCGCCCCAGGCGCGGGGACCATCTCCATGACGACCGCGAAGCACCCGGCCGCCTCCAGTGCCAAGGCGTCATCCATCAGCTTCTCGGCGCCCGCACCGCGCCCCTGAACCCGGTAGCCGCCGAGCACGTGCTCGCTCTGCGGGGTGAAGCCGATGTGCCCCATGACCGGTATGCCGGCCCGCACCAGCAACTCGACCTCGGGAACCATGGCGGCGCCGCCCTCGAGCTTGACGGCGTGGGCTAGGCCCTCCTTCATGAAGCGGGTCGCGGTGGCGAGGGCCTGTTGCGGGCTGGCCTGATAGGAGCCGAACGGCAGATCGGCGACAACCATCGCGTGCTTGGCGGCGCTGGTAACCGCGCGACACAGCGGCACCAGGTGGTCGACAGTCACCGGGACAGTGGTCTCGAAGCCGTAGACATTGTTGCCGGCGCTGTCGCCAACCAGGAGCACAGGAATGCCGGCCTCGTCGAAGATCTCGGCGGCATACATGTCGTATGCCGTGAGCATCGCCCACTTCTGCCCCTTCTCCTTCATCGACAGCAGATGGGGGATGCGCACCCGGCGCTGCGGTGCCGCCTGGGCGCCGGTGCCATAGGGGGCGGTGGTCTCGGGGGCTGGCGTCGTCATACGCCCGATCCTAGGGTCGGCAGGAAATCAGTCGCGTGCTAGCGGCCCTGGACCGCCCGTCATTGCGATAGAACACCCTCTGGCGAGCAAAATTGTCGTTACCCCAGGGTAGATATCCGCGGCTCTTCGTGCTTGCCTAAGACCGGTCGCCTACCGACGACCAAAATTCCATGGGAGGAAGCACGTGAAGAGACGGCACGTGGGAGCAGTGTCAGGGGTCGCGGTCGCCGCGGTTGCCCTGGCACTTGCCCCGTCGAGCGCACAGGCCGGGTCATCGCCGGCCGCGTCGCCGAAGGACAGCAGCATCAAGTTCCGCCCGGGTGGGGACTCGCTCCCCAACCCGCTCGCCGACGCGCAGGCCAAGTTGCGCCAGGACGCGGTCGCCAAGCTGCTCAGCGGCCAGGCCACCCTCGAGGGCAGCGGCGCGAACCGCACCATCAAGATCCCCGGCAGCACCGCCCCGGAGGCGCGCGGCACTGCCGCCGCGAAGGGCCGCTGGGTCTGGTACCCGACCAACCGGGAGGAGACGATCTTCTCCATCCTCACCAATTTCGGGTCCAAGACGATGGCGGCCACCGGTGGCTCGGCCGGCCCGATGAAGAACCAGATCCCGAAGCCGGACCGCAACTGGGACGGCAGCGCGACCGACGACAACAGCACCTACTGGGTCGACGACTTCAACCGCGCGCACTACCTGAACATGATGTTCGGCAAGGGCGAGTCGTTCAAGGACTTCTACCTCAAGCAGAGCCAGGGCCGCTTCCTGGCCAAGGGCGACGTCTCCGACTGGGTCACCGTCCCCTACAACGAGGCCCGCTACGGCCATAACCCGGTGGCCGGCGACGGCACGTCCGAGGCTGACGGTTACTGGAACTACGTCAAGGACACGGGCAACTCCTGGTACGACGCGCAGAAGAAGGCCGGCAAGACTGACGCCCAGATCAAGACCTATATCAAGCAGTTCGACAAGGTCGACCGTTACGACTACGACGGTGACGGCGTCTATAACGAGCCGGACGGCTATATCGACCATTTCCAGGCCATCCACGCCGGTGAGGGCGAGGAGGCCGGTGGCGGCGCTCAGGGCGAGGACGCCATCTGGAGCCACCGCTGGTATGCCTTCTCCACCGACTACGGCAAGACCGGCCCGGCCTTCAACAAGGCCGGCGGCACGCAGATCGGCAACACGGGCATTTGGATCGGTGACTACACCACCGAGCCGGAGAACGGCGGCCTCGGGGTCTTCACGCACGAGTTCGGTCACGACCTCGGCCTGCGCGACTACTACGACACGGCCGACGGCACCGGCATGGGCAACAGCACCGCCTTCTGGACGCTGATGTCCTCGGGTTCGTGGCTGAACAAGGGCGGCGACTCGATTGGCACCACGCCCGGCTACATGGGCCCCCACGAGAAGCTGCTGCTCGGCTGGCTCGACTACGACCTGGTGACCTACGGCCAGAACCGCGACGTCCGCGTCGGCATCGCCAACAAGGACGGCGAGCAGTTGCCGCAGGCCGTTGCTGTGCTCCTGCCGAAGAGGCAGCACGTCGAGGTCTACAACACCCCGTATGCCGGCGCCAGCGAGTGGTGGAGCGGGTCTGGTGACAACCTGCAGAACACCATGTCGCGTTCGCTCGATCTGACTGGCGCCAGCACCGCGTCGGTCTCGGCGATGATGTGGGCCGAGATCGAGGAGGGCTACGACTACCTCTACGCCGAGGCCTCCACCGACGGTGGGAAGAACTGGAATACGGTCTGGAGCTACACGGGCGTCAACCCGAAGTGGGCCCCGGTCACCATCAGCCTCAACGCCTACGCGGGCAAGAAGATCGACTTCCGCTTCCGCTACGGCACCGACGGCGGTCTCGCCGAAGCCGGCGCCTTCCTCGACAATATCGTCGTCAAGAAGGGCTCCACCACGATCTTGACCGATGGCGCCGAGAACGGCGACAACGGCTGGACGCTGAACGGCTTCAAGCGGACCACGGGCACCGAGACCGTGCTCTCGACGAACTACTACCTCGCCGAGAACCGCGTCTACAACGGCTACGACGCCACCTTGCGGACCGGCCCGTACAACTTCGGCTGGTCGAACACCAAGCCCGACTGGGTGGAGCGGTTCCCCTTCCAGAACGGTCTGCTCGTCTGGTACGTCGACAACTACTACGCCGACAACAACACCTTCGCCCACCCGGGCTCGGGCTTCGCCCTTCCGGTCGACGCGCGTCCGGCCCTGATGGCCATCGCGGGCAGCCCTCTGACCAACCGGCGCAGCTCCTACGACGCCACCTTCGGCGTGGAGAAGACCGACGCGGTGACCCTGCACAAGAACGGCATCGCGCGGACCTGGCCGTCCGTGATGGGCATCCGGACCTTCGACGACACCAACCCCAACAAGTACTGGAGCGCGGGCAACCCGCAGAACTCGGTCAAGGTTGCGGGTACGGGCACGAAGATCACCGTTGCCAAGTCCAACAGCTCCGGCTGGGTCCTCGACCTGCAGGTGCGCACCAAGTAGGCCGCCGCCCGGCCGAGCGGGTGGGCATCGCCCGAGCGGCCGAACGGCATACGTCACGAATAGCGGCAGTGCCCCGGGAGCGATCCCGGGGCACTGCCTCGTTTACTTCCGCGTAACACGGGTGGGGTTGGATGGGCGCATGGATCGTCAGCAGGAGTTCGTCCTGCGGACCATCGAAGAGCGAGACATCCGGTTCGTGCGCCTGTGGTTCACGGACGTCCTCGGCACGCTGAAGTCCGTGGCCATCGCCCCGGCTGAGCTCGAAGGGGCGTTCGCGGAGGGCATCGGCTTCGACGGCTCGGTCATCGAGGGGTTTGCGCGGGTCTTCGAGTCCGACATGCTCGCCAAACCGGACCCGGCCACCTTCCAGGTGCTGCCGTGGCGGGGCGAGGCGCCCGGGACCGCGCGGATGTTCTGCGACATCATGCTGCCCGACGGCACCCCGAGCATCGCCGACCCCCGCAACGTGCTCAAGCGCACCCTGGCCCACTGCGGCGAGCTCGGCTACACCTTCTACACCCACCCCGAGATCGAGTTCTTCCTGCTCAAGAGCGGCTTCGCTCCGGGGCAGCGACCGGAGCCGATCGACCAGGCCGGCTATTTCGATCATGTCCCCAAGGGCATGGCGCACGACTTCCGGCGCGCGGCGATCTCGATGCTGGAGTCGATCGGCATCTCCGTGGAGTTCAGCCATCACGAGGGCGCTCCCGGCCAGAACGAGATCGACCTGCGGTATGCCGATGCGCTCACCACGAGCGACAACATCATGACCTTCCGCACGATCATCAAGGAGGTCGCCTATGAACGAAACATCTACGCGACCTTCATGCCGAAGGTCTTCGCCGAGCACCCGGGCTCGGGCATGCACACGCACATGTCGCTCTTCGAAGGTGACGCCAACGCCTTCTACGAGGCCGGAGCGCCCTATCAGCTCTCCGCGGTCGCCCGGCAGTTCATGGCCGGCATCCTGCGGCACGGCGCGGAGATCACCGCGGTGACCAATCAGTGGGTCAACTCTTACAAGCGCCTCTGGGGCGGCGGCGAGGCGCCGGCCTATCTGACATGGGGCCACAACAACACCTCCGCCATGCTGCGGGTCCCGATGTACAAGCCACTCAAGGGCCAGAGCAGCCGGGTCGAAGTGCGTTCGATCGACCCCGCCTGCAACCCGTACCTCGCGTATGCCGTGCTGCTCGCCGCCGGTCTGAAGGGCATCGAAGAGGCCTACGACCTCCCGCCGGAGACCGAAGAGGACGTATGGACGCTCACCAATGGCGAGCGCCGCGCTCTCGGCATCGAGCCGCTGCCCGGGTCGCTGCACGAGGCGATCGCGGTCATGGAGCGCAGCGAGTTGGTCGCCGAAACCCTCGGTGAGCACGTCTTCGACTTCTTCCTGCGCAACAAGCGCCAGGAATGGGAGGACTACCGGCGCCAGGTCACGGCCTACGAGCTGGAGCGCTACCTGCCCCGGCTGTGATCGCCGATTCCCGTTATAGGTTGCTGCCTGTGGCTGCCGCGCGGACCGAGAGTGCCGGAGCCATGTTTGCCCGGCTCGGCTTCGCCGACCCGGCGAGGGCCGAGCGGCTGGTGGCTGACCCAGCTCTGACGGGTCTGATCGATCCGTTGGACGACGACTTCGCCGACGGCGTGATTCAAGCCCTGGCCGATGTCGCCGATCCGGACCTGGCGCTCCTGACCTTGGTGCGCCTCATGGAGTCGCTGCGGACCAAGATCTCGTCGTCGCCGGATGATCCCGCGCTGGGACGCGAACTCCCCGCCCTCATCGCGACACTCCGCCACCCCGGTCCCGGGCGCGAGCGGATCCTGGCGGTGCTCGGTGCCTCGATGGCGCTCGGTGATCACCTGATCGCCCATCCTGAGCACTGGCGCAGCGTCGCCGAAGCGCGCACCCGGACGGTCGAGGAGCGGGTCGAGCGCCTGGTGAGCAAGGTGAGCCTCCCTCCGGAGGGCCTGACGCCCGAGGACGCCCTGCGGGTCTACTACCGGCGCGGCCTGTTGGGGATCGCCGCGCTGGATCTGGTGGCACCCGACCCCCTGGTGCAGTTGCCGACGACCGCTGCCGCACTCGCCGACCTGGCCCAAGCCGCGCTGGAAGCGGCGCTCGCGCTGGCGCGGGCCGAGCTGCCCGAGGAGGCGGAGCAGTGCCGTCTGGCCGTCATCGCGATGGGCAAAACTGGCGGGCGGGAACTGAACTACATCTCTGACGTGGACGTCATCTTCGTGGCCGAACCGGCTGGCGGGGCCGACGAGCCAGCCGCCATGGCGGCCGCGACCAAGGTCGCGACCCGGCTGATGACTGCCTGCTCGGCGTCGACCTCCCACGGCACGCTGTGGTCGGTCGATGCCGCCCTGCGCCCGGAGGGCAAGCACGGGCCCCTGGTGCGGACGGTCGCCTCGCACCAGGCCTACTACGAGCGGTGGGCCAAGACCTGGGAGTTCCAGGCGCTACTGAAGGCCCGGGTCGTCGCCGGTGATCGCGAAGTCGGCGAGGACTATCTCGCGACCATGATGCCGATGGTGTGGCAGGCCGCATCCCGCGAGAACTTCGTTGACGAGGTTCAAGCCATGCGCCGACGGGTCGAGGCGCACATCCCGAGCGCGGAGGCCGGCCGGCAACTCAAACTCGGCCCGGGCGGCCTGCGCGACATCGAGTTCAGTGTCCAACTGCTGCAACTCGTCCACGGGCGCACCGATCCCTCCCTGCGGTCGGGGACCACGCTCGACGGCCTGGCCGCCCTGGCAGGCGGTGGTTATGTGGGTCGCGACGACGCCGCGGTGCTGGGATCGGCATACCGGCTCCTGCGCACGCTGGAGCACCGGATCCAGCTGTTGCGGTTGCGCCGCACGCACCTGATGCCTACCTCTCAGTCGGAATTGCGCCGCCTGGGGCGGGCGCTCGGTCATCGGCAGGATGCCGCGACCGCCCTCCTCGCCCAGTGGAAGGCCGAGTCACGCGAGGTGCGCCGGCTGCACGAGCGGCTCTTCTACCGCCCGTTGCTGAATGCCGTTGCCCGCCTGGACAGCGACGAGGCCAGGCTGACCCCGGAGGCGGCCCGAGAACGCTTGCAGGCCTTGGGTTTCCGCGATCCGAAGGGAGCCTTGCGCCACATCGAGGCGCTCACCGAGGGCCTTTCGCGGCGGGCAGCCATCCAGCGCCACCTGCTGCCGGTAATGCTGGGCTGGTTCGCTCAGGAGATCGACCCCGACGGCGGGCTGTTGGCCTTCCGCGATGTCAGCGAATCCCTCGGCACGACCCACTGGTATCTGCGGTTGCTGCGCGACGAGCCCCAGGCGGCGGAGTATCTCGCCCGCACCCTCGCGCGGAGCCGGTTCGCCGCCGACGTCCTGCGCTCAGCCCCCGAGGGCGTGCAGATCCTCGGTGACGCGGGCGGCCTGGTCCCGCGCTCGCGCGCGGACATCGAGCGCCGGATGCGGGTTGCCGCCTCGATCAAGAAAACGCCCGAGCAAGCCGTCAAGGCAGCCCGCCAGATCCGCAAGGTCGAACTTTTCCGTGTCGCGGTCGCCGACCTGATGACGGGGCTGGGGTCGTCCGCCGTCGGCGTCGCCCTCGCCGACATCACCGAGGCCACCATCGAGGTTGCCCTCGAAGCGGTGTCGCGGGCCACCGAGGCCCGCACCGGCCAGTCCCTGCTCACCAAGATCCTCATCATGGGGATGGGCCGGCTCGGGGGCCGCGAGTGCGGTTATGCCTCGGACGCCGACGTCATCTACGTCCACGATCCGCTCGTCGGGGTGGATCAGGGCGCGGCGCAGGCGCAGGCGCTGGAGATCGTCAAGGACTTGGTGCGGGTGCTCGGCGAGCCCGGACCCGACCCAGCAATCGGACTCGATGCCGACCTGCGGCCGGAGGGCAAGAACGGCCCGCTCATCCGCAGCCTGGACTCCTATCGCAGCTATTACGACCGGTGGGCGGTGACCTGGGAGGCCCAGGCCCTGATCCGGGCCCGACCGGTGGCGGGCGACAACGACCTGGCTGCCGAGTTCCTCGACCTCATCGACCCGATCCGGTGGCCCGACAGCGGTCTGGATCAAGCCCAGGTGCGCGAGATCCGGAGGCTGAAGGCCCGGATGGAGGCCGAGCGGCTGCCCCGCGGCGCCGATCGGCGCACGCACTTCAAGCTCGGCACTGGCGGGCTGTCCGATGTCGAGTGGACCACCCAGTTGCTCCAGCTCGAGCACGCGCACACCTTCCCGACCTTGCGCACCACCTCGACGCTGCCGGCCCTGCAGGCGCTGGCCCAGGCGCGCCTGATCAGCAGCGCCGACCACGCGACGCTGAGCGAGGCCTGGCAACTCGCCGACCGGGCGCGCGATGCCGCCATGCTCTATCGCGGGCGGCCAGTCGATCAGATCCCCAGCGATGCGCGCGAAGCCGACGGGACGGCGCGGATCATGGGCTTGGCGCCCGGCTCGGGACAGGAACTGGCCGAAAATTACCGGCGCGTGGGTCGTCATGCCCGGGCCGTCGTCGACCGACTCTTCTACGGCGAGACGGAGGACGGCCCGTTCGGGGGGCACGCCTAAACTGGCGGCCATGATGCAGCGACTGGATCTGCGCGGCCGGTCCCTGTCCCTGCGCGAGCTTCGCGAGGGCTTGCCCAGGGCGCAGTTCGACGTGGACGCGGCGCTGCATTCGGTCGAACCGATCTGCGCCGAGGTCCGGGCGGGCGGCGGCGACGCATTGCGCGACCTGGCCGAGCGGTATGACGGCGTCCGCCCTCCGCGCTTGCGCGTGCCCGACGAGACCTTGCAGGTGGCCCTCGGCGCACTGGACCCCGACGTGCGCGCCGCGTTGGAGATCAGCATCGCGCGAGCCCGGATGGTGCATCGCGACCAGGCCCGCCGCGATACGACCACGACGGTCAGCGACGGCGGCACCGTCACCGAGCGCTGGATCCCCGTGGACCGGGTCGGGCTTTATGTCCCGGGTGGCCGGGCGGTCTATCCGAGCTCGGTGGTGATGAATGTCGTCCCCGCCCAGATCGCCGGCGTCGGCTCCCTGGCTGTCGCGAGTCCGCCGCAGAAGGAGAACACCGGCGCCCTGGCGGGCTACCCGCACCCGACGGTCCTCGCTGCCTGCGCGCTGCTGGGCGTCGATGAGGTCTATGCCATGGGCGGCGCGCAGGCCATCGCCGGCTTCGCCTACGGCTTCACCGACGGGGCGGATGTCTGCGAGCCGGTCAGCCTGGTCACGGGGCCGGGCAATATCTATGTCGCCGCGGCCAAGCGCCTGCTCAAAGGCCGCATCGGCATCGACGCCGAGGCCGGCCCGACCGAGATCGCCGTGCTCGCCGACGCGAGCGCCGACCCCGAGTTCGTCGCGGCCGACCTGATCAGCCAGGCCGAGCACGACCCGCTGGCCGCGTCCGTGCTCGTCACCGACTCCCCGGAACTCGCGGATGCGGTGTCGGACGCGGTCGAGCGCCGGGCGGCGGCGACCAAGCACAGCGAGCGGGTCTGCGAGGCTCTGCGTGGCCCGCAGTCGGCCATCGTGCTGGTCGACGACATCGAGCACGGCCTGGCGGTCGTCAACGCCTATGCCGCCGAGCACCTGGAAGTCATGACCCGCGACGCGGCGAGCGTGGCCGCTCAGGTGCGCAATGCCGGGGCGATCTTCGTCGGGTCCTTTGCGCCGGTCTCGCTCGGCGACTATGCCGCGGGCTCCAATCACGTGCTGCCGACCGGCGGTTGCGCCTGTCACAGCAGCGGGCTGTCGGTGCAATCCTTCCTGCGGGGCGTGCACGTCGTCGACTACACCGAGGCGGCGCTCGCCGAGGTCGCCCCGTATGTCGTGACCCTGGCTCAGGCCGAAGACCTCCCGGCCCACGGTGAGGCCGTGACCGCGCGTTTCGAGTCGGTGGGGGAGCGCTGACCCCGATGGCCGACGATCGCGCGCCGAGCGGGCTGCGCTCACTGCTGCGCGACGATCTGCGTGGTGAATCGCCTTATGGCGCACCGCAATTGGCCGTCCGCGCGGCGCTCAACACCAACGAGAACTCGTATCCGGTCCCGCCCGAGGTCGTGGCCGACATGCTCGCCGAACTCGGCGAGACCCTGCCCGGCCTGAATCGCTATCCCGATCGCGAGTTCACCGATCTGCGGTCTGCTCTTGCCGCCTATCTCTCCAGGGGCGGGGAGCCCATCGAGCCGGTGCAGGTGTGGGCCGGCAATGGGTCCAACGAGGTGCTCCTGCACCTGCTCCAGGCCTTCGGCGGCCCCGGTCGCCGCGCCATCGGCTTCACCCCGTCCTATTCGATGCACGCGATCATCGCGACGACGACGGGCACCGCGTGGACGCACGGCCGACGCAGCACCGAGCCCGGGCGTCTGTTCACGCTCGCCGCGGCGGATGTGGCGGAGCAACTGGGCGCCCTCGACCCGCACCTGGTCTTCATCTGCTCGCCCAACAATCCGACCGGCACGGCGGTCGGCCTCGACGTCATCGAGGCGGCGTATGAGGCGGCCCCCCGCGCTGTCGTCGTCGTCGACGAGGCCTATGCCGAGTTCGCTCGCCCGGGCACGCCCAATGCGTTGACCTTGCTCGCCGGGCGCGAGCGGCTGGTTGTCACCCGCACCCTCAGCAAGGCCTTCGCGCTCGCGGGTGGCCGACTGGGCTATCTGGCCGCCGACCCCGAACTGGTCGACCTGCTCCGGCTGGTCCGCATGCCCTATCACCTCTCGGCGCCGAGCCAGGCGGTCGCGCGGGCGGCGCTGCGGCATACGGACATGATGCTGTCCACGGTCGGTGTGGTGAAGGCACAGCGCGACCGGCTGGTCGCGGAACTGACCGCGCTGGGATTCGCTCCGATGCCGAGCGATGCGAATTTCGTGCTCTTCGGCGGCCTCGCCGACGCCGCCCGCACCTGGCAGGCGCTGCTCGACGCCGGGGTTTTGGTCCGCGACGTCGGCATACCCCACTATCTTCGGGTGACGGCCGGGACTCCCGAGGAGACCACGGCCTTCCTCGATGCACTGGCCGCACTCGGGCCGGAGCACCACCTGGGCACGGAGAAGGCGAGTTAGGTATGGCGCGCACCGCAGAACGCACGCGGCGCACGAGTGAATCCTCGGTGCGGGTCCGCGTCGACCTCGACGGCACTGGCGAGGCGCAGATCAGCACCGGTGTCGGCTTCTACGACCACATGCTCACCGCGCTCGCACGCCACTCACTCATCGACATCGAGGTCGAGGCCACCGGTGACTTGCACATCGACGCCCACCACACCGTCGAGGACGTCGCGATCGTGCTGGGCGAAGCGCTCGCGGAGGCGCTCGGGGACAAGAAGGGCATCGCGCGCTTCGGCGACGCGACCGTGCCGCTGGACGAGGCGCTCGTCCAGGCCGTCGTCGATGTCGCCGGGCGGCCCTATTGCGTGCACACCGGCGAGCCCGAGCCTCAGATCTATGTCGTCATCGGGGATCGTTACCTCGGCTCGCTGACGCGGCACGTCTTCGAGACCCTGGCCTTCCGCGCTCAGATCGCCCTGCACGTGCGGGTGCTCGCGGGCCGTGATCCCCACCACCTCGTCGAAGCGCAGTTCAAGGCACTCGCCCGGGCGCTGCGGGCGGCAGTCGCGCTCGACCCCCGCATCGGTGGGATCCCCAGCACGAAGGGCGCGTTGTAGATCGTGGCCAGGGCCAGCGACAACGGTGCGCCCGCGGGACCGGTGGGCGGTCTGCTCTTGGTGCGCGCGCGTGCGGATCAGGTGACCTCCTGGGTGGGCAAGGGCTTGGTGAGCGCCCATGTCACCCCGTTGGGGGACTGGACCGCCGTGACTCCCGCCGGCGACCACGCCGCGACGGCAGCGCCGTATGACGATGCCCGCACCACGCTCGCCGCTCGGCCCCTGAGCACCTCGCTGCGGCCGGCCATCGGCTTCTTCGTCGCCGACCGGCGCGGCTTCGTGGTCATCTCACCGCCAGGCTGGCGGGCGGTCAAGCGCTGGCTGGTCTGGAGTCCCGAGGACGGCACCGTGCGCACTCCCAGGCTGGCCGGGGCCCGGCCGGCCGACCTGGCCTCGGTCGCCGGAGTCGGTGCTGGCGCGCTGCCGGCACTGGTCGCGGCCATCCGGTCGGCGCACGCCGGGCCGATCCCCTGGCTGGCCGGAGTGCACTCTGCCCTCCAACTGCCTGGTCAGACCCTGCTGACCGAGCGCGATGCCCCGCGCGGGGCACTGGTCCCGGCGTCCGCGAAGCGCGTCGCGCAGTTCGATGCGATGGCTCGCGAAGAGGCCGCACACCTCGCCGAGGTCGCGGCCCCGCCACCGCCGCGCCGGCTCCGGGGCCGCCACGCGCGGGAGGAGTCATGAGCGCACGCGTCGTCGTCCTCGACTACGGCAGCGGCAATGTCCGCTCGGCCGTGCGGGCGCTCGAACACGTCGGTTCCGAGGTCGAACTGACCGCGGACCCGAAGCTCGTCGCGGCGTGCGATGGCCTCTTCGTCCCTGGGGTCGGCAACTTCCATGCCTGTATGACCGGGCTGCGTGCCGCGGACGGGCCTCGCCTGATCGACGTGCGACTGGCGGGCGGTCGCCCCGTGCTCGGCGTCTGCGTCGGTATGCAGGTGCTCTTCGACGGCTCCGAGGAGCCGAGTGCCGCGGTCGAGGAGGGCATCGGGGAGTGGCCCGGGATGGTGCGCCGTCTGCCCGCCGAAATCGTCCCCCATATGGGCTGGAATACCGTCCGGGCGCCGGCCGGGAGCATGCTGTTCGCGGGCGTGGAAACCGAGTCGTTTTATTTCGTGCACTCCTATGCCGCCTTGGACTGGGAGTTGCCCGTGGCCGACGGCGCCATGGCCCGCCGCGCGCCGCTGATCACTACCTGCGATTACGGCACCAGCTTCGTCGCCGCCGTCGAGAACGGCCCGCTGAGCGCGACTCAGTTCCATCCCGAAAAATCCGGGGCCGCCGGGCTGCAGTTGCTGCGCAACTGGGTGGGGTCGCTGTGACCACGCCCAAGCGAGCCTCCGCGAAGTCTTCCGGCCGACGACGCACGAGCGCCACATCCACGACGACGGGTTCCCGCACCGCGCGCAGCCGCTCGACCGGCCGGCGGCGGACCACCCGCAGCCGGTCGACG